>CAYVQS010000032.1:1077-3722 GCA_964453195.1 Microcaldota archaeon
GGAAAGCTCAAGGGAATGGGCGTTGCCCGCATACGGTTCCAGGAATGGACTGCGGGGAAGGACAAGGGCGGCAAGAAGGTCTTCGTCACGGTCAAGACCCTGCCCGGCGAGTCCCACGCCGTCCGCGTCGAGCGCGAAGTACTGGCGTCGGACGAAAAGTCCGCGGCCCAGGTCCTAGAGTCCCTTGGGTGCAAAAAAGTCCTCGTCCTCGACAAGAAGCGCCGCATCTATTCTTTTTCCGGCCTCTCCGTGCTCCTCGACAAAATCGCCGGCCTCGGCAGCTTCGTGGAGCTGGCATACGAACGCGAAGCCGCCAGCGAAGATGCGGGCAGGAAAAAAATCGCCGCCCTCTTCGCAAGGCTCGGCATTCCCGCCTCGCGCGTGATGGAGGACAGCTATTATTCCCTCGCGCTCAAGAAACTGAAACGATAATTAGAGTGGTGGTTTTTCAAATGGACTCCGAAGAATGCAAGAAGGAAAAAGAGCCGAGCGCCGGCCTCGAGGCCCTCGCGGTGGAAATCGACAAGGCATTCGCCCTCCAGTACGACTACCTGCCCGTGCGCATCAAGGGCCTGCTGGAGCAGACCCACGGCCTCGGCGAATTCCTCCACGGCCTGGCAGGCAACCAGTACTATTCCGAGCAGCTCGCCAAGAAAGTGTTCCTCCTCGAAGCCGACACCATGGCATTGTCGCTGCGCGTCGAAAAGGCTTCGATGAAAGCCGATTCCCTCGGCGCCGAAATGGGCCGCGCCGTCCTCCGCAAGGAAAAGCCCGCGATTTCCAAGCCGGAAGTCGACGCGCTCAAGAAGGAAGGCGCCGAAATCGAAAAGAGCCTCGAACAATTGTTCGACCGCGCCGTCGGCCTAGTCTCCGAAATGAAGAGCGACTTCCAGGACCGCCACGGAACGTCCTGAGGCGGGAAAGCCGCAGGGCCCGAAAAAATCCGCCGGGCCGGGAAAAAGCCGCCGGCGCCCCCCGGGCGAAGATTTTAAATATCCGGAAGCACTATTTATATACACTGGCTAGTGGTAACAAATAGGGTCTTTTGATGGTCTACGAGCTGTTCTTCGGAAGCCCCGACATTGCGTCGGCAGTCCTGCTCTTGTTTGCGGGCTGGATCGTCCTAAAGTACATCGCGGTCATCCCCGTCGCAGACGCCTTCGGAGGCTCGGTCGGGGGAATGCAGGCCCTCATCGGGATGCCGGACTTCCGTTTCCTGGAAACCGGCGGCCTCGGCCTCATCAAGCTCGCAATGGTGGCGATGGTAATCTATCTCTTCTGGCCAATCCTCTTCTACCAGGAGCTCATAGTCTTCCTCGCAATAGCCGCGGCGATGACCTGGGCCGCGCACAACTTCTTCGGATTCGACTACGCCTGGAGCGCGGTCGCCGGCCTGCTCTGCCTGATAGCATTCACTTCCAACGGGTTCCTATTCTAATATAGTGGCGCACCCGAAAGCGGCCCAAAACAGCTTCAAATTCGCTTCTCTTCACTCCTTTCCTGAAAAGAAGCATTTTCCCACCGTCTTTTGGCGAGATAGTGTGGTTTCCTTCCGTTTCAGGTCAAGGCGGGGTTTTTCCCACGAAAGGTATATTAATTAGTAGGTCGAATATGTAGTCCGCACCGAATCACTTCTGCGTCAAACAAAGGTGTTTTTGGTGAATGATTTGCTGGTCGCCGCGCCAAGCGCGGTGCAACTGCTGCTTGTCAGCCTTTTCGGAATCGGAGCAATCAGGCTCTTGTTGTTGACCGAAACAAAAGACTACAAGCCCGTGCGCGATTCGGCGGACAATTTCGTGAAGGCGTTCTTCTTCGCGTTCTTGCTCCTCCTCGCAATCTCGCCCGAGTTCTCCCTGAGAACCGCCCCCGTGGCAGCCCTGATGGGCTTCGCGGGATACGCCTCCATGGAGACGTTCAAGTGGAAGATAAACCGCGTCCTCGCGCTCGAGGCGCTGGCCATGCTGTTGATTGCGCCGGTTTGAAGGCGCACAAAAAGGTGTTTTAGTGTACAAGTGCGGAAAATGCGGCAAGGAGTTCGAGTCCGTCGAATTCATCCGCTGCCCGTACTGCGGCAACAAGGTCCTCTTCAAGAAGACGCCGGCACTCGCGAAAAAGGTAAGCACGGACTAAGGAAAGTTTTTTGATTTTTTTCGGAAAGACGTCATCCCGTTTTCTTCGAAAATTTTTTGCATTAGGCTCTCGTTTCAAAGTTTGTCGGAAAAATCCAAGTTTCAGGAAAAAAGCTGATACGAAATGGGTTATTCAAGCAGAAAGGCGCCCAAGCGCGGTTCAGTCGCCTACTGGCACAGACGCCGCGCCAGGCAAATGGCGCCCCGCGTCCACTCGTGGGCCCGCTCCGGAAAAGGGCTCGACGGCTTCGCCGGCTATAAGATTGCCATGACGCACGCCATCGTGGTCGAGGACCGCGAGACTGCGTTCAAGGGCCAGGAAATCTCGCGCCCCATCACGCTCATCGAGGTCCCGCCCGTTTTCGTCTACGCCGTCGTCGGCTACGAGAACACCCCGCTGGGCCTCAAGGCAGCAGGCCAGGTCGTGGCCGAAAAGTCCCCCAAGTTCGCCAAGCGCGCAATCACGCCCGCGAAAAAATCCTCTTCATTCGAAAAGCTCGAAAAGGCGAACCTCGC
>CAYVQS010000032.1:3732-10440 GCA_964453195.1 Microcaldota archaeon
CCGAAGTCAGAGTCGTTGCATTGACCCAGCCTGAGAAGGCCGGCGTCGGCAAGAAGACTCCCGAAGTCGTCGAAATCGCCCTCGGCGGAACCGACGCCAAGGCCCAGCTTGAATACGCCAAGTCCGTCCTCGGAAAGGAGGTCAAGGCCTCGGAAGTGTTCGGCGAAGGCGAATACGTCGACACAATCGCCGTCACGACCGGCAAGGGCTGGCAGGGCGTTGTCAAGCGCTTCGGCGTCGCCCTGAATCCCCACAAGGCCTCGCAGCACAGGAGAAAGGGAGGCACCCTCGGCCCCGAGCGCCAGGGAAAAATCATGTTCACCATTCCCCGCCCCGGCCAGATGGGCTTCCACCGCAGGGTCGAGAGGAACAAGCGCATCGTGCGCATTTCGTCCGACGCCAAGCAGGTCACGCCCAAGGGCGGGTTCCTCGGCTACGGAAACATTTCTTCGGAATTCATCGCAGTCGAAGGCAGCGTCGCCGGCCCGTCCAACCGGGTAATCCGGCTCAGGCGCGCCCTCTCGAAAAAGCCCGCGAAAAAGCCCGAAGTAAAGGCGTTCAGCGTGGAATCCAAGCAAGGATGAATTTGGAAAAAGTTTGAATTTGCAGTTATCAGTGATTTGAAATGAAAGCTTCTGTACTCGCCCTCGACGGAAAACAGGAAGGACAGGTCGACCTGCCCTCCCAGTTCCAGGAAGGGTACCGGCCCGACGTCATCCGCCGCGCCTACCACTCGGAAGCGTCCTACAAGCTCCAGCCCAAGGGCAATTTCCCGATTGCGGGCCTGCAGAACACCGCCGAATACTACGGCCGCCGCCACGCCTGGCGCCAGACCATCAACACTGGCCGCTCCCGCCTACCCCGCGAAAAGCTCACCGGCGGAAGGTCGGGCCGCGTCATGCGCGTTCCCCACGCAGTCGGAGGCCGCCGCGCCCACCCGCCCAAGCCCGAAAAGATTCTCGTCGAACGCATCAACCTCAAGGAAAAGAACCTGGCGATCCGCAGCGCTATTTCCGCCACCTGCGACTCGGCCATAGTCGCCTCGCGCGGCCACAAGTTCAACGGCATCAAGCTCCCACTCGTCGTCGACTCTTCCCTCGAAGCAATGAAGAAGACTTCCGAAATCGAGAAAGTGTTCCAGACCCTCGGCCTGTCGCAAGACCTGCAGAGGGCGTCCGAGGGACGCAGGATGAGAAGCGGCCGCGCCCGCCTGAGAAAAGGAGGCTACCGCACTCCTAAGTCCATACTCGTAGTAGTCGGGCAGGACAAGGGCGTCTGGAGGGCCGCGCGCAACATTCCCGGCGTCGACGTCGCAACCGTGGACAAGCTCTCGGCCGACCTGCTCGCGCCCGGAGGACAGGCAGCACGCCTGACCGTGTGGACCCAGGACGCTGTCCAGAAAATGTCCGCCGACTCGCTTTACATGTGATTCTCATGAAAGTATTGCACGCTTTGACAACTGAAAAGGCCGTTTCCGGCATCGAGCGCAACAACGCCCTGACTTTCGTGGTCGAATCAAGCGCCACCAAGCCCGAGGTCCGCAAGGAAGTCGAGGCCGCCTACGGCGAAAAAATCGCGAAAATCAACGTCGCAATCTCGCCCAGCGGCAGGAAAAAGGCCATCGTCAAGTTCGCAAAGGCCGGCGCGGCAGCCGACATCGCCTCCAAGCTCAAAGTGATATGATTTCCAGATTTGTTTTCACAAGTGATTTTGAATGGGCACTCGCTTAACGACTCAAAAGAGGGGTAAGGGCTCCCCGTCCTACAAGACGCCGGGCCACCGCTTCTTCGGAAACGTCCAGTACCCCGACTCGGTCGGCATCGGCCAGGTCCTCGGATTCACCCACGACGCCGGGCGCACTCCGCTCCTCGCTGAAATCCTGATGGAAGACGGCTCGACCGTGGTCCACAACATCGCGGCCGAAGGCCTCAAGGTCGGCGACAAGGTCGAGTTCGCAAAGGCCGCGGCCAAGGAAGGCGAACAGCGCCTCGTCGCATCCGGCTCCGTCCTGCCCCTTTCCGACATTCCCGACGGCTCATTGGTGTTCAATCTCGAATTCACCCCCCGCGACGGCGGAAAAATCGCCCGCTCGAGCGGAGGATTCGCATCCGTAGTCGCCCGCGACGAGGAAACAGGACAGGTAAGCGTCCGCCTCGCCTCGCGCGAAGTCAAGAAGCTCTCTCCCCAATGCCGCGCCACCATAGGCGTGGCGTGCGGAGGGGGCCGCCTCGAAAAGCCGTTCAAGAAGGCAGGCAACAAGCGCGCCGCAATGCGCGCCCGCAACAGGCTCTACCCGCACGTTCGCGGAACCGCCATGTCCGCCTACGACCACCCCCACGGTGGCCGCGGCTTCGGCAAGTCCACTACCATTTCCCGCGACACTCCGCCCGGACGCAAAGTCGGCCTCATAGCCGCGCGCCGCAGCGGACGCAGCAAGGGCAAGTCAAAGGCCAAGGAAACCCAGCAAGAGTGATGACGAATGGCACGCAAATTTACTTACCGCGGAAAGACGATCGAAGAGCTCCAGAAACTGAGCTTAGACGACTTCGTCAAGATGCTTCCCTCCAAGTCGCGCCGCGCCATCAAGCGCATGGGCTTCCAGATAAAGTCCGCGCTTGCCAAGATCCGCAGGGCCAAGGCCAAAAACAAGCAGCCCAAGATCCACTGCCGCCAGATGGTCGTCCTGCCCGAAATGGTGGGAATGACAATCATGGTGTACGACGGAAAGGCGTACCAGTTCGTCAACGTCCTTCCCGAAATGGTCGGGCACCGCTTCGGCGAATACTCCATCACCTGCAAGCTGGTCAAGCACTCCGGCCCAGGAATCGGAGCCACCCGCGGCTCGAAGGCCGTAGAACTCAAGTAAGTGATTATCCTATGGGACTTTACCGATATTCGCAAAAATTCGAGGGCCAGAAAGTCGCCAAGGCCCAGGGCCACGACTGGAACGGCTCCTACAAGGATCTGGCCAACGTCTGCGCCGCGGCACGGGGCAAACCCGTCTCTGCAGTCCGCAAGATACTCGAAGACGCCATGGACATGACGCGCGCCATCCCCTACGTAGTGCACAACAAGCGCGCCGGCCACCGCTCCGAGCTCGGCGGCAAGAAGGGCCGCTACCCCAGGAAGGAAATCGAACTCTTCTCCAAGCTATTCGAAAGCTGCGTGGACAGCGCCAAGCAACTGGGCCTCGACGAGTCCAAGCTCGCCGTGCTCCAGACCGCGGCCTACAAGCAGAACACCATGCCGCGCTACCGTCGCTTCTTCGTCGGAGGCGCGTCCATAGGCTACGGCAAGCACGCCACGCGCGCGGACTACGAGACCTGCCGCGCCGAAATCGTGGTTGGCGAAAAGGAGTTCAAGAAAAAGGAGAAGAAGGCTTCCGCTTCAAAAAAGCAGTCAAAGGAAAAGGCCGCTGAAAAGCCGGCTGAAAAAAAGGCTCAATGAGACTTCGGTGATTTTGCTTGACGACTTCGAGAAAACTTTTGAAAAAGTCCATGAATGACTTCCAGATAATCCGCTTCCTCCGCAAGTACCTGGAGCGGGCGGGAGTGTCGTCCATCTCGATCCAGAAGACGCCCATGGCGACCCGCATCATCCTCCGCGTCGCGAGGCCCGGCATCGTCGCCGGACGCAAGGGCTCGTCCATCAAGGAGCTCGTCACCGTCCTCGAACAGCGCTTCGCTGTAGACAACCCCCAGCTTGACATAGTCGAGGTCGACCGCCCGCAGCTGGACGCCCAGCTCGTCGCCGAAAAGATCGGCAAGCAGGCCGAGGTCAAGGGCAAGATCAAGCAAATCATCCGCTTCGCGCTCCAGGACATCATGAAGGCAGGCGCAATCGGCGCCGAAATCCGCGCCGCCGGCAAGGTCGTCGGCAAGGGCGGAAAGGCCAAGACGCTCAAGGTCCGCTCCGGCTACCTCAAGAAGTCCGGCCACTATACCACGCTCGTCCGCAAGGGCCGCTACACGGTCTACCTCAAGGCAGGCGCAATCGGCATCGACGTCCAGATAGTGCCTCCCGAAGTCAAGTTCCCCGACGTCATCGACGTCTCCTCCGCCAAGTTCGAGGAAAAGTCCGAAGAGACCGTCACCACCCCCGAGGGCGCGACCGAGAAGGTAGTCGAGGAAAAGATGGTCAAAATCAAGGCCGCGGAAGACGAGGCCGAGAAGGCCAAGAAGAAAAAGGCCGCCAAGCCCCGCAAGAAAAAAGAGGAAAAGCCCGCCGAGGCCAAGGCCGAGGAGAAGGCCGGGGTAAAGCCCGCCGAAGCGGCGCAGTGAACGAGTGATTTTCAATGGCAATTGTCAAGAAAACCGATCTGAAGGCGATGGACGCCAACGCGCTCAAGGCCAAGCTCTCCGAAATCGAGTCCGAGGTAAGGCGCGAGCAGGGGGTCGCCAAGAACACCGGCAAGCCGTCCAACCCCGGCAGGCTGCACGAGCTGAAAAAGCTCCGCGCGAGAATCCTCACGATTCTGTGCCAGCGCGGCGTCAAAATGTGATTGCCCGAAATAGATGAATATTTAAATGCGAACAGAGCAAATAAATGTCTTCGTTCGCTTTACAAAAAGTTTTTTCGAAGAAAGTAGGTTTTTGAAAAGAAATGAGTGAACTTTGCCAGGTCTGCGGGCTCCCGAAGGAAATATGCGCGTGCCAGACGATCGAAAAGGAAACGACCGCCCAGGTGCGCATCTTCGCCACCAAGAAGCGCTTCAACAAATTCGTGACAATCGTTGAAGGCCTCGCCGAAAACGAGTTGGTGGACGTTGCCAAGGAGCTCAAGCGCAAACTGGCATGCGGCGGATCCCACAAGCAAGGCGTGGTCGTCCTCCAGGGCGAGCACGTCGACAAGGTCCGGCAATTCCTGGTCTCAATGGGATATCCCAAGGAAGCCATCCGCGTCGGCTGAACTCGTTCCGTTTCAAGTTTCGTGATTTAAGTGAGGAAACCCGGGCGCGACGCCCCTTCTCCTCAAGCAAGTCGAAAGCAGGACGGCTATGCCTTCCTCCTCGGCGAACTCATCGGTCGCCGTTGCAGGGTGGCACACAGCTCCTGCAGAGACCTGCAAGGTATTGAAGGAATCGTCGCGGACGAAGGAAGGAATTCTTTCCTCTTCGAAACGTCGAAGGGGAGCAAGAGGATTCCCAAGCCGAACTGTTCGTTCGTCTTTCCCGAGCTTTCCGATTCGGAAGTGCCAGGCAGGATTCTGCTTTGCAGGCCCGAAGACAGGACGAAGAAGTTGGCTTCTCTCGTTCGTTAGAAATAAGCATTCATCTTGAAAGGTAGAAAAACATGGCTGAAAAATGCGAAGACGAAAACTGCCCGGTGCACGGCTCGCTGAAGGTGCGCGGCATGGTTTTCGAAGGAAAAGTCGTCAGCGCCAAGGGCAAGAAAAGCGCAGTCATACTGCGCGAGTACTACCGCAAGGTGCCCAAGTACGAGCGCCTCGAGAAGCGCCGCTCCAAGATCCACGTCCACGTTCCTCCCTGCATGCCCGTAGTTGACGGCGAAGTCGTCAGGTTCGCCGAGTGCAGGAAAATCTCGAAGACCAAGAGCCACGTCGTCCTCAAGGGCGCCGAAGCCGAAAAGGTGCTCCTGCGCTCCGAGGCCCAATAGGTGTTTTTGAATGCTCGCACTTCCCGCAAAAATGTCCAAGCCCCTGATAATCGGCTCGCAGCTCGTCTGCGACGACAACAGCGGCGCAAAAATCGTCGAAATAATCGGCGTGCTTGGCATCAAGGCGCGCCGCCGCAGGCTGCCGGTCGCGGGAATCGGCGACGTCGTCATCGTCGCGGTCAAGAAGGGCAGGCCCGACATGGTCAAGAAGAAGGAAAAGGCCGTCATCACGCGCCAGAGGAAGGAATTCCGGCGCGGGAAGGAACGGGTGCGCTTCGAGGACAACGCGTGCGTCCTCATCGACGACGCAAAGCTCCCCAAGGGAACCGAGATCAAGGGCGCGGTCGCCCGCGAGCTCGCCCAGCGCTATCCCAAGGTAGTCCCCCTGGCCTCGTCCGTCGTGTAAATTTGCGTTTCAACAGGTGTAGAAATTGAAATTTGAAAAATCGGTTTCCAAACAGCGCCGCAAGAAGCGCGCAGCAATGTTCTCCCAGGAAATGCACGAGCTCAAGAAGAAAGTCCGCGCCCACCTCTCGAAGGAACTGCGCGTCAAGCTCGGCACCCGCTCCGCAATCGTCAAGAAGGGCGACAAGGTCAAGGTCGTTTCGGGCAGCCGCAAGGGCACGTCCGCCAAGGCCGTTCGCGTCGACTATTCCAATTCCCGCGTGTTCCTCGAGGGCATAGTCCACTCCAAGCAGGCAGGCAAGGAAGTCCTCGTGCCGTTCGACGCCTCCAACCTCATGATTGTCGATACGAACAGGGAAAAGAAAGCGGCCAAGGCCAAGACGGCTGAAAGCCATCGGAAAGGTTGATTTTTGTGGCAAGACATGGAATGTACCGTCATCTCAAGAGGCTCGCGAAGCCCAAGGCAATTCCCATTCCCGCAAAGGGCGCGGTCTACCTCAAGAAGGCGTCGCCCGGCGCGCACAAGGCCTCCCAGTCCGTCACCCTCTCCACGCTCCTGACTTCGATTCTCAAGGTCGCCGAAAGCAACGCAGCGGCCAAGAAGCTTTTGTCCGCGGGCGAAATCCTGGTCGACGGCCGGCCGGTCAAGGACTCCGCGTTCGGAGTCGGCATCATGGACCTGGTTTCC
>CAYVQS010000033.1:0-3870 GCA_964453195.1 Microcaldota archaeon
GCTGAGTATTCTTGAACCCGCCGAGAACCAGCCAGTCTGCCAGCCCGCCGAGAAAATCAACCCCCTCGACGCGTGCTTCAAGGCCTACGAGTGGTCGTGCGGGCTCGCCGGAATGCTGTGCAACGAAAAGCTCTCGGCAAGGACGCAGTCGGCCTCGGCGGGCGTGCTGCAGGCGCAGGACGTGATCTATTCCGTTGACGGGGCCGAAGCGGCTTCGGTCGAAGAGCTCCAGGCCGAACTGGCGAAAAAGAAGCCCGGCCAGTCCGTGAGGCTCGAGACCAGCCGCGGCGCCAAGCAGGTCACGCTGGATTCGAACGGAAAGCTCGGCGTGCGCGGAATGGCGTCGCTCGCGTTCTCGCTGAAGGAAGAGCCGGCAAAAGGCGCCGAGTTCTGGCACTGGCTTGCCAGGCTCGCGGCGGTAATAGTGAACTCGACGCTCATACTCAACTTCGCGCTTGCAATGATAAACCTCCTGCCGCTTTTCATCACCGACGGCAGCCGCATCCTGCTCGAGGAGGCGTTCGGCTGGTTCGGCGAAAGCCACAAGACACCGTACGCCAAGAGCAGGGCCAAGAAACTGGCGGTCGCCGCCGGAATCGCCATGCTGGCGCTGCTTTTGATAAACCTCGCGCTTCCCTCGATTCTGTGACTTTCCCGTAAGGGGCCAAGAACGGTTTTTTAACCGGCCGGGCGTAACGTTTGCGTGGGAATATGATTGCGTCCAACAAGGATATTCTCGAATTCTACTTCGACGGGGTCCACCGCGCCGTCCGCAAAATGACGCCGGCGGAAAAGAAGGACTACGAGCACCTGTTCACCGACGAGAAGCAGTACGCGCCGACAAAAGGCACGTTCGAGCGCGGATGGACCTACGGGTTCCTCGGCACCAAGTTCTTCTCGGCGTTCATCGCCCTTGCGTCCGACGCGAAAGAGCAGTACCTGTTCCACGAGCTGCGGTACAAGGGAAAAATCCTGACGCTGGGCGAGGGAATCTGCGACGCCGAATACAAGGGGAAGAAAATATCCATTTCGGAAAAGTCGAGGAAGCTCGAATGGACTGGCGGGCCGCCGGAATACGAGGCCACGCTGGAAATCAAGGGCGAAAAAGGCACACTCAAGTTCGCCTACAAGTTCGCGCGGCACGCCAAGAACATCGGCTACTACAAGGTCATCTACAGGATGTTCGACCACATGCTGGCCTACTGGTTCATTTCCCCGATGAAGGCAACGCTGCAGATAACCGGCGACGGCGACCTGTCCGAGTTCCGCTTGGGCGAGTTCGAGGAACTTGTCAACACCACGATAGAGACCAGCTTCGCATACACGGAAAACGTCAGGATACTTGTACCGATGATCCGCGTAGGATGGTACTGGCACTACCTCAACTGCCACGAGGGCGACGACTGGATAAACCCGAAGAAGGTCATGGGGTTCATGGACCTGTTCTTCATCGACAAGGACAAGAAAATGATCCTGCCGCTCAACTTCCAGATGTACCACCTCGACCTCAACACGGGCATGTTCCACGTGCGCGGCGACGCGCAGTGCAAGCTCGACTGGGAAAAGGACGCGGTGTCGTTCAAGGCCAACGAAATCGAGCACCACATGGAATTCCAGATAAGGAATTCCACGCCCCTCTCGACCAGGCGCATAATAGGCAAGAAGTTCTACGGCGGAATAACGATGCAGAACATCGACTACTCGTCGTTCGCCAACGAGGGAGTTGCCAAGATAGGCCGCAAGAAATACAACGTAATCGGGACGTCGGAAGTCACGGGCCGCGAGCCGTCGATATGGATATGAGCCGCCGGGCGTGAAAAACATTTAATAGCATTGAACAAATCAGGATAGTGGAGCGTGGTTTCATGGTCAGAAGAATCATAGAAAAATTGAGGGAATCCATCGAAAAGCACTTCAACCTCAAGGAGCCCGAGGACGTCGTCGTCCAGATAAGCGGGCCCGCCGCGATATTCAAGGAAAGCATCCGCGCCGAGGCCGAACGCGAATACGATAGGCTTGGCAGGGAGCTTGACGTCGAAAACCTCACAATACACGTAAAGTCCAGCATGACGGGCTCGAAAAGCGCGCCCACCAAGCAGCTGTTCGAGCTCCACGGCGCGCTCACGCTCGCCGACAAGCGCGTGGTGCGCGCGGCGTCGACCGCGAAGGAGCCGCTTTTGGCGCTCAAGCAGATGATCAAGAAGCTGGACTCAAAGCCCCAGCGGATGAAAAGCAAGGACAAGAACCGGCCCCGCCGGCATTTCTACTGAAGGAATTGGGCGGCCGAAATGAAGAAACTGTTTTTTGCCATCGCATTGCTCCTGTTCGCCCAGCTTGCGGCGGCCAACTGCGAGAAAATAGAAATCAGAAACAGCACCATCCAGCTCACCGTGGGCTCGACCGGCAACGCGTACTACGACGTGCTCGTGTACGCCGAGGCCGAGCTGCGCGGAAGCTGCAACGTCTCGGTCGAGGCATTCGCCCCGCAGGTCGACGGCGCGGAATATTCCATCGAATACAAGCCCGAACTGATCCAGCCCCGGTCCTTCCGCCTGCTGCCCGTCAGGGTGAAAATCGCGACCCAGAACGCGGCGTCCCGCTTCGCGCAGGGCGCGCTGTTCGCGAACGACACCACGTCAAGCAAGAGCTCTTCAGCGAAAATACTCGTCAACGTGGCCGCGCCCGTGTCGACCCCGACACCCGCTGCGGCTACTGCGGCGGCCGCGGCAAACGCCACGGCAACCGCCACGCCTGTTGCGCAGGCGCCGGCCGAGGACTCGGTCCTCGCCAAATACGGCGCGTACATAGTCGGAGTGCTTGCGGTGACGATGATTTTCCTGGGCCTGCTGTTCTTCTTCTACAACTCAATCCAAAGATGAGCCTGCCAAATGGAATTCCTCCAAGTCGCGGCCGCCTTCGACGAACTTGAGAAAACCTCCAAACGGCTCGAAATTTCCGCCCGGCTCGCAACGCTCTTCGCCACCTGCCGCGGGCAAGAGGCCCGGCAGCTTGCATACCTGTGCCAAGGCGAGCTCGCGCCCGCGTTCACGGGAATCCAGCTGGGAATCGGCGACAAGCTAGCGGAACAGGCAATCTCCATAGTCAGTGGCAAGCCCGTAGCGGAAGTCGAGAAGGCATACAAGAAACGGGGGGACCTGGGCCTCGTCGCCCAGGAACTCGTTTCCGCAAAACAGCAGACGAGCCTCGGCGGCCAGGCCCTGACGCTTGGCAAGGTGTATTCCAACTTCTACAAAATAGCAACGGCGTCAGGCCAAGGAAGCCAGGACGCCAAGGTCAAGATGCTCGCCGAACTGTTGTCCAACGGCAGGGAAAGCGAGCCGAAAATAATCGTGCGGTTCGTCACCGGCAAAATGCGCCTGGGAATCGGCGCGCCCACCAAACTCGACAGCCTCAGCCAGATGAAAAAGGGCGACAAGAGCCTGCGGCCCGGCCTCGACCGCGCGTACAATTTAACAAGCGACCTGGGGCTCGTGGCTGAACGGTTCGCCGAACGCGGCGAAGAGGCGCTTGAGAAAATCACGCCGGTCCCGATGAACCCCGTGATGCCGGCGCTGGCCGAGCGCCTTGCAAACGCGGCGGAAATAATCGGGAAAATCGGGGAGTGCGCGGCCGAGGGGAAGTATGATGGTTTGCGTTTGCAAATCCACAAGAAAGAAGACAAGGTCGAGATATTCACGAGAAAGCTAGAAAGAGTAACGCACATGTTTCCCGACGTGGTCAAGGCGGTGCGCGGGCAGGTGCGGGCGCAGGACGCGATTTTCGAGGGCGAGGCGCTGGCGTTTTCCGAGAAGACGGGAAAGTTCCTGCCGTTCCAGGAGACCATGCAGCGCAAGAGAAAGCACGGGGTCA
>CAYVQS010000033.1:3880-10403 GCA_964453195.1 Microcaldota archaeon
TGAAAATCTTCGTTTTTGACATAATGGAAATCAACGGAAAGGACCTGACGAACGAGCCGTATTCCAAGAGGAGGAACCTGCTTGAAAACGCCATCGCCAAGAAGGGGATAATCGAGCCGTCGCGCAGGATAATCGCGAAAACGCCGGAGGAACTGGAGAAGTTCTTCAAGGAGTGCGTGGACGCCGGGCTCGAGGGCATAATCGCCAAGGACCTAAGCGCGCCGTACGTCGCGGGGGCGAGGAAATTCGCGTGGATAAAGCTGAAGAAGAGCTATTCCGAGCAATTGGCCGACTCGTTCGACCTCGTGGTAATCGGATATTACTTTGGCCGCGGCAAGCGCACGAGGTTCGGGTTCGGCGGATTGCTTGCCGCAATTTACGACGCGAAGGAGGACAAATTCAAGAGCATCACTAAAATCGGGACCGGCTTTTCCGAGGCGCAGATGGGCGAGTTCAAGGAAATGCTCGACAAGCTGAGAGTGGAAGAGCGGCCGCGGAACGTTTCGTCGCTGCTGTCGCCCGACATCTGGGTGAAGCCCGAAGTAGTAGTCGAAGTAGTTGCCGACGAAATCACCAAGAGCCCCGTGCACACCGCCGGCCAGAAGAAGAACGCCGAAGGCGAAATGATCGGATACGCCCTGAGGTTCCCAAGACTCATCAAAATCCGCAACGACAGAATGCCCCGCGACGCCACCACCGAGGACGAAGTCGAGGAAATGTACGAGCTGCAAGGACAAAAATAATTACTTCGGCCCAATCGTTCATCCGATTTATAAAGAGTTTAAAAATGCCGGCGAATAGTCGAAGTGCGGTGAATTCGGCCGGACCGGCGCGGGGAAGGTTCCCAAAACGCTTTTCCAGCAGTTTGCCCGCCGGTTTGCGGGGTTTCCAGCAGGCGTCGGGCTTGGTTTCGCCCAAAACCACCCTCTCCGGTCTTTTTTCAACGAAAAGTATTTAAACGAAATGTGAGTGTTTGCTAGTACTGCTAAAAACAAGCATTAAACACCACCACAGAGGCGATTAGAATGGAAGATATCGTGAAGAGCGCCACGCAGCACCAGGCTGTTTCACGCGCGGCAAGCGAAGAATACGAAGGCATCAAGATTTCGGTCATCGGCGTCGGAGGCGGAGGAAACAACACCGTCAACCGCCTGAAAAAGCTCGGCGTCAAGGGCGCGGAACTCTTCGCAGCCAACGCGGACCGCCAGCACCTCAACATGCTTGACGAAGGCATCAAGAAAATACTCATCGGCAAATCCATCACCAAGGGCCTGGGCGCGGGAGGATACCCCGAAGTCGGAGCCAAGTGCGCCGAAGTCGACCGCGAACTCATCGCCAAGATGCTCGAAGGCTCTCACCTCGTATTCATCTGCGCAGGCATGGGAGGAGGCACCGGTACCGGCGCCGCGCCCATAGTGGCACAGATTGCCCGCGACATGGGAGCTATCGTGGTCTCGATGGTTACCTATCCGTTCGCCCTTGAGCGCGCAAGAGTGCAGAAGGCGGAGGAGGGAATCCAGAACCTGCGCGAAATGTCGGACTCAGTCATCATCCTCGACAACAACCGCCTCGTCCAGATCGTGCCCAACCTGCCCATGAACCAGGCATTCCTCGTCGCCGACGAAATCCTGGCCAAGGCAATCGGAGGCCTCGTCTTCACCATCACGCAGCCGTCCCTGGTCAACATTGACTTCGCCGACGTGCGCGCCATCATGTCCCAGGGAGACGTGGGAATGATTGCGGTCGGAAGCGGCAAAGGGCCGAACAAGGTCGAGGACGCAGTGCGCGGAGTAATGGAGAACCGCCTGCTTGACGTCGACTTCGCCGGAGCCAAGGGAGCCATCCTGCACATCGCAGGCGGCGCCGACCTGACTCTGGGAGACGCAATCTCCGCAGGAGAAGCGATTACCGAACAGATGGACCCGCAGGCCAACGTCAAATGGGGCGCCCGCCTCATTCCCGACTACGACGGCAAGCTCGAGATTTGCGCGATAGTGACCGGAGTCAAGTCGCCGCAGATTTTGGGCCGCTCGGCAGCGGCGTCCAAGCCCCAGAAGGACGTGGGCTACGACATCGAAATCATCGGATGAGAAGGGCGGAAAACGCCCTTCCGGTTCCGAAATCCTTTTGACGCCGGTTTTCCGGCAAAAATCAAAAAAAACCCACCCGAAGTTCCCTTCACAGGAACAAGAGTTCACAGAAAGTCCGCGAAGTCCGCTTATTTCGGCTCCTTTGCTGGCTAGTAACGGTCTAGAATCGCGCTTCTGGGCCTTTCCGGGCGCCAAACCCGGACTGGTTTGGAACATAGCTTCGATAAGACAAACGCAGAGTGGAAAACCAGAGGGAGTTGATGGAAAAATGGACAGCATAATCGCTGACGCGATGAAATACTCGTCTCAGCAGAAGTCGCCGGAAGAAAAGTACAAGGATTTCGAGCCCGCGAAGGTCCGCATCGCCGTCGTAGGAGTGGGAGGGGGCGGCACCAACACGATTTCACGCTTGTCTCACATGGGAATCAAGAGCGCAGACACGTACGCCATCAACACCGACGCAAACCACCTGCGCCTAGTCGAGGCCAACCACCGCGTGCTCATCGGAGCGTCGATGACGCGCGGAATGGGCGCGGGCGGCTTCCCCGAAATCGGCCGCAAGGCCGCTGAAATGTCGCGCGACAAGCTCGTCGACATGTTCTCGGACTACGAGCTGGTGTTCGTCACCGCCGGAATGGGCGGCGGCACTGGCACGGGAGCCGCACCGGTAATCGCCGAAATCGCCAAGCAGGCCGGCGCAATCACGGTCGGCATGGTCACTTTCCCGTTCGTGCTCGAGCGCGCGCGCCTGGACAAGGCGGACTGGGGAATCGAGGAAATGTCCAAGTCCTGCGACACGGTCGTCATAGTCGACAACAACCGCCTCGTGCAGTTCGTCCCCAACCTGCCCATGAACCAGGCGTTCGCAGTCGCGGACACGCTGGTGGCCAAGGCAGTCAAGGGATTGTCCGACACCATCATGCTGCCGTCCCTGGTCAACATCGACTTCGCCGACGTCAGGACGATAATGGGCAACTCGGGCATGGCGCTGATTTCCATCGGCGAAGGCTCGGGAAGCGGCCGCGTAGAACAGGCAGTCAAGTCCAGCCTCGAGCACCCGCTGCTTGACGTCGACTACAACGGAAGCAAGGGCGCGCTCATCCACGTCCAGGGCGGGTCGAGCCTGACTCTGGGCGAAGTGACCAAGATAGGAGAGGGAATCACGGAGTCGTTCCACGAAAAGGCCAACGTCATCTGGGGCGCGAGGGTGTGCCCCGAAATGGGGGACAAGGTCGTCGTGACCACGATCGTGACTGGAGTCACCTCGCCTCAGGTCGCGGGAAAAATCGACGCTGCTCCTGTAAAGAAACAGCAGTCGATGGCCCTCGAGTCGGTTTCGTTCTAAAGCCGTTTTCCTATTTGCCATTTGGGTTAAACGGCCAAAAAGATGGGGGAATTGCCCCCTTTCTCTTTTTTTATTTTTCATTCCCCCCGGCCGGCGGCTTCGCCCCCGCCCAGGCCTGCTAAACGGTTATAATTGTGTGCGGGGAAAGAATTGGGTAAACGAGAGAATCGAGCAAAATGGACTACGCCCTGCTTACCGCAGTCGAAGAGGCCAAAACGCTCATTGCCGGGGCCGCCCGCGAGAAATACGCCAAGACGGTTGAAAACGCCGTCGTTTCTTCTTCGCGCGACCAGGCCCAGGCCGACCTGGCAAGCCCCGCGTGCTTTTCGCTTGCAAAACAGATGGGCAAAAACCCCGCAGACCTCGCAGGGGAACTTGCCGCGGAAATCAACGCGCAACTTAACGGGCAACCGGCACGCGAAAACGGCCCCGCTGGCGGGTATTTGGAGCGCGCCGAGGCCTCCAACGGGTATTTGAACTTCTTCTTTTCCCCCAAATTTTTCGACGACTGCCTTAAGCAGGTGGCGCCGGGCTACGGCGCTTGGGCGTTCGGAAACGGAAGAAAAGCGGTGGTTGATTTTTCGTCCCCGAACGTCGGCAAGCCCATGCACATCGGCCACATTCGGTCGACTATCTTGGGCGACTCGGTCAGGAAACTGCTGCAGAAGTGCGGCTTCGAGGTCGTTGGGGAGAATTATTTGTGCGAGGCCGGCAACCAGGTCGCGACGCTGATGCTGGGAATCCGGGAGTTCGGGCCGGAGAACCTCAACGACGACAAGGACTTGCTGGACTATTACGTGAAAATCAGCAAAAAGGTCGAGGAAACGCCGGAACTGAAGCAAAAGGCGCTGGAAATAGTGAATAAGATGGAAAACGGGGACAAGTCAATAGCAGAACAACTGCAACGCGTCCGCACCCTGTCCTTGCCGCCGCTTTACCGCAACTACAAGACCCTGGGCATAGAATTCGAAAGCGAAGTCTACGACTCGGACGTAGTGGAAAAGGGCAAGAAAATGGTCGCCGAGGCGGTCGAAAAGAAAGTGGCGTTCAAGGACGAAAAGGGAGGGGAAATTGTCGGCGCCTTGGAGGAGAAGACAAAACTGCCGAATCTCGTCATCCTCCGCTCCAACGGCACTACGCTGTATTCCACCCGCGACCTGGGCCTGGCGGAGGAAAGGTGGAACAAGTACGCGTTCGACGCCTGCATCTACGTCACTGCGTCGGAGCAGAACACGCACTTTAGGCAGGTATTCAAGCTCTTGGAACTGATGGGCCGCGGCTATTCCGCGAAAATGGAGCACATCGGCTTCGGGCTCATCTTCATGGAAGGCGGCCAGAAGCTTTCGACGAGAAAGGGACAGGTCCTGCTTCTCGAGGACGTGCTCAACAGCGCGGTGGAAAAGGCGGGCGAGGAAATCGGCCGCCAGGGCTATTCGGACGAGGAGAAGAAGACCATTGCCGAACAGGTCGGCATCGCGGCGGTCAAGTTCGCCGTGCTGAGGGTGACTAGCCAGAAGGACATACATTTTTCGCCGGAAAAAAGCGTGTCGTTCGAAGGAGACACCGGCGCCTACGTCCAGTACACTTTCGTCAGGAGCAAGAAAATCCTGGAAAAAGCCGCGGCGGAAGGCGCCTTGGGCGCAACGGCCGGCGGGGCTGGCGGCAAATATGCCTATTTGCCCGAGGAAAGGCTCGTGGCAAAGACGATAGCGGAGTTTCCGTCGGTGGTGAAAAACGCCGCGGAAAGCCGGCAGCCCAACCAGGTGTGCGACTATTTGCTCCGCTTGTGCGCCGCTTTTTCGAGCTTTTACACCAACTGCCCGGTGCTCAAGGCGGACAGCGCACAGGCGCGTGAGAAACGGCTGGAGATTGTCAAGGCGACGAACTTGACGCTTTCGGAAGGCCTTGGGCTGCTTGGGATGAAAACGCCGGAAAAGATGTAGAAAGCGGGAACTGTTTTTCGAAAGCTATTTTTCGTCTTCGTAGGCAGTGAGTTTCCTGATTTTTTCCGCCGCCTTTGCTGGAAGCGGGGGCAGGACTAGCTGGGTGTGCGGATAGGCAATCGAAATTTTTCCGGCGTTTTCCTTGGACTTGAAGCCGGCGAGGATGGTCCAGACAATCTTGCTCCGCAGCTTGCGGCGGCGGATTGCCGGAACCAGGTAGCGCACGGTCATCTCGACGCCGGACTGCGCCATCGAAAGGCGGATGATGGGAACGTCAACTAGAAGCTCGCGCTTTCCCTTCTCGTCGTAGGTTGGCGCCAGGTGCTGGGCCGCCTCCTTCATGACCTCGCCGATTACCTCGGCCGCCGCGTCGAGAATGACGTGCCTTGCAAGGTCAAGGTCCGACTCGTAGGAGACCGAGGTAGTGACTTCGTCCCAGACGTACGGGTTTTCCGAAGTGTAGTTCACGACGGGATGCAGAAGAACCCACGAGTTGGGGACCGTGATGATTTTTCCGGTCGGCTCCTCGCCCGCGGGATCGTTGGTGAATTCCTTGAGCACGGTGAAGAAGAGCTTGACGCGCTGGACGTCGCCTCCCGCCGAGCCGATGGTGACGCGGTCGCCGAGCTTGAACGGCCGCGTGCCGATGATGGCCAGCCAGCCCACGATGGACATTAGCGGCTGCTGCAGGGCGAAGGCGAGGCCCGCGGCGAACAGGCCGAAGAACACCGAGAGCGAGGCGAGGCCGCCGGTGAGCGAGATGGCAAGGCCGATTATTCCCAAAAACCAGATGAAATAGCTCCAGACGGACTGGACCTGCATGGCGTCCTCCTTGCGCAGCGCCGAGTGCAGCGCCATGTCGTAGACTACCGGCTTGGTGAAGTGCAGGAAGCCGGCGACGATTATGCCGACCGTCAGGATTTCCACCACGCTGGGCAGGACCGAGTTGACGAAGCCCAGCACGGAGGCCACGGAAGGCAGGCTGGAATAGCCGTAGGCCACCAGGGCGACTATGCCGAGGGCGAAGACCGTTTTCTTCAGCAAATCAGTGGAGAGTTCGAAAGCCATTTTGCAAAACCAACGCTCAGGCCTTTCCGGACGAGCCGTAAAGCCGCATTCTCTGCCGGACCGCGGCCTGGACCGCG
>CAYVQS010000034.1:0-2529 GCA_964453195.1 Microcaldota archaeon
GGATTAGCAGTTCGGGAATGTGGATTCTCTGGGCGCCGGACGCGATTTCCGAGCCGCGGAACATGAAGTCGTACGCGTTGCAGACTTCGGGCGACTCTTCCTTGGGCATGGAGTAGAAAGAACGCACCTTGGTGGGCCAGTCGTAGATGATGAACGTGTCGGTTTTCAGGGCCTGCGGCATGAGCTTCTCCTGTTCCTTGGAAAAGTCCTCGCCCCAAGCGATGGGGAAGCCCACGGCGTTCAGCGCGTCGACGACCTGGGAATAGGTGAAGCGAGCAATGGCGTTGGGGACTTCCAGCGGCTTGCCCAGGCGCTCCAAGTCGGCCTTGTTCTTTTCGGCGACGGCCTTGAGGATGAAAAGAGCGTTTTCCTCCAGGGAATCCATGGCGTCGTGGTGGTCGGCGAAGCCCATTTCGATATCCATCTGCGTTATTTCGTTCAGGTGCGCGGTCGTGTTGTGCTTTTCGGCGCGGAAGACCGGAGTCACCATGAAGACCTTGTCCATTCCACCCATGACTGCCAGCTGCTTGTAAAGCTGGGGCGACTGGGCCAAAAACGCCTCTTTTTCGAAGTAAACTACGGGAAAGAGGTCGGTGCCGCCTTCGGTGCTGGTGCCGACGATGCACGGCGGAGTGATTTCCTGGAAGTCTTTGGAAAGAAGGTTTTGGCGGAACGCGTTGATTACCGTGCTTCTGATGTTGAAGACGGAAGTGGTCTCGAGGCGGCGCAGGTCGATGAAACGGTTGTCGAGGCGCACGTCGAGCTCTGCCGGCACCTTGCCGGTGACTTCGAACGGGACGGTGCCGTGCACGGGGCCGACGATGGAAATGGAAGTGGGGAAGACTTCACGGCCGTTGGGCGCGACTTTCGAGGCCTTGACGTTTCCGGTTACCAAAACGGCGGTTTCCTTGACGAGGCCGGAAATGAGGTCGAGCAGTTCGGGCGCGGTCTCCTTCTTCTTGACAGTGACTTGGACCAGGCCCGAGTGGTCGCGCAGGACGAGGAACTTGACTCCGCCCAGGTCGCGCGTCTCGTGCACCCAGCCCGCCAGCTTGACTTGTTGGCCGTCGAGCTCGGGCGTTACCTGAATTGCATAGTGTGAACGCATCATTTTTCAACAACCTAAAAACAATACCAATTTTCTATTAAAACCGAGTGGGGTCGCTGAGATTCGAACTCAGGTCACCAGCTCCCGAAGCTGGTAGGATGCCAGGCTACCCTACGACCCCGGGTAAATACTGCCTGAGAAAACGGTTATGCAATTTTGCCGTGCAAGGTTATTATTTCCTTCTTTTAGCGCGAATAAGCGCAAATTAAAACTTGTCCCAATACTAATTAATTCCCCAGTTTTCTAATGGGTCCGTCGGGCCCAACAACTTGACGGCAAGCATGCTGGCAGGTTGTTGACAGCTGGGAAGGAGTGTTGTTGGGTCCGTAGCTCAGCTTGGACAGAGCGCCTGCCTTCTAAGCAGGATGTCAGGGGTCCAAATCCCCTCGGGCCCGTCCAACGGGGTTGAGGAAAAAATGGCGAAAATCAAGCCGCTGAAGCTGGAATGGGACGACTTGAAGAAGATGCTCTTCTTCGACGGAGTCATCCTCACGCCCGACGTCCGGTTCCTAGAACAGATGGCCGACGTGCTCTACGACAAGGAATACGCCAAGGCCGCGGACCCTAGGACAGAACTGTACTACATGTACCGCGAACTGTGCTTCGAACAGGACCTGCAGAAGTTCGCGGCAAGGCAAATCAGGCACGACGTCACCGTAATTCCCGCCATGGGCCTCGGCAAGGAGGCCAACAAGACGGTCGGGCACTACCACACCGACGCAAGGCCCGGAGTCTCGTTTCCCGAATTGTACGAAGTCCTGGCCGGCGAAGCGCATTACCTGCTGATGAAGCGCAAGAAAGTCGAGGGAAAACTCAAGAACGACGCGCTGGAAGACGCCGTGCTCATAAAGGCCAAGGCAGGCGACAAGGTGCTCATACCGCCCAACTACGGCCACATCACGATAAACCCCGGGCCCCAGACGCTAGTAATGGCCAACCTCGTCGAACGCAACTTCAAGAGCGACTACGAGCCCATTAAACAGACGCGCGGAGGGTTCGTGTACGAACTTTCGGACGGAAAACTGGCCGAGAACCCCGCGTTCTTGCACGACAGGAAAATCGAAATAGTGTTCGCGGCCAGGCACGAGGCCACGCTTGCAATGGAGCTGGCGGGCGAAAAGACCATTTACGAAGAATTCGTGGAAAAGCCGGAAAAATTCGACTTCTTGGCAAGGCCGTGAAATGACTAATTTTGAAGAGTGCGCGAAAATCTGGGACAAGTACGCCATGCCCGCGAACATTAGGGCGCACTCGGAAAAAGTCGCGGCCGTCGCAACTTGGATTGCAAAACGCCTGGCCGAAAAAGGCGAAAAAATCGACCTGGGCCTGGTCGAAAAAGGCGCGCTGCTGCACGACATTGCCAAGGACGAGTCCATCCGCACGGGAATCCGGCACGGGCCACGGGGAAAGGAGATAATCCT
>CAYVQS010000034.1:2539-10244 GCA_964453195.1 Microcaldota archaeon
GGGAAACGCTTGCGGAAATAGTGGAAAAGCACGCGCTTGGAAAAATCCGCGACCCGCAAGACGGCCTGAAGACGTGGGAAGAAAAGCTAGTCTATTACGCGGACAAGCGGGTGACGCACGACAAGATAGTGACGCTGAAAGAGCGGTTCGAATACTTGGAAAAACGGTATCCCCAGGGACTCGCAGACATCAAGGCCTCGGAGCCCTTCGTCTTCGAACTTGAAAACGAGATTTTCGGCAAAATCGGCGAAGCACCCGAAGCCGTGCTGGCACTGAAGTGAACTATTTTTTCTTGTAGCCGAAGCGCTTTTCGTAGTTTTCGTGGCTGAACCATTCGCGGATTACCGAAATTATTTCGACGTCGTTGCCGCGCAAAAAGTAGACTAGGCGCCAGCCTTTTGGCAGGTCGAGCTTGAACAGGTTGTTTACGCCGTACTTTGCATATTGCTTGGGCCAAAGCTTGGACGGAACCCTGACGCCGCAAAGCGGATTTTGCTTAAGATTGGAAACGGCGCGCGAAATCCATTCATGCAGCTGCTTTTCCTCGAACGGACCGCTTGCAAGCTCGTCAAAAGCCTTCTGGACTGCTTCGTCGGCAAAGGCGACGCGGGCGATGCGCAAAGTCATGCAATTACCAGGTTGCGCTCCTTCAAATCTTCGATTTGCCTGGGCGCCCAAATCCAGACCACGTGCCGGTCGGGCGTGACGACAATTTTCCCGGATTCCGTCAAATAGCCCAAAATAAGCAGGTAGGTCTGCCACATGACTTTTTTCGGCAGTGATTTCCAAAGCTGCGAAACCGTCAGGTCACCCTTGGCCTTGAACGCAGCCTTTTCCACCATCAGCACCGTGTCAAGGCGCGGATAGCGCAGGACGTTCTTGGGAGAAAAAACCATTTCCAAGTTAATCACCTGATAAATTAATCAACTGATATAATAATAAGGGTTTTGGAAGCGGGTTTCCGGTGACAAAAAGCTTGGCGCTGAACAGATAAAACAAAAAAAATTAGGAAGAAAAAGAAAAAAGTGGGCCGGACTTATTCCATGCCCATTCCGCCCATGCCACCCATGCCGCCGGGTCCGCCGGGCATCTGTGGCCTGCCCTTGGAGGCAATGATGTCGTCGATTCTGAGGATCATTTCGACGACTTCGCTTGCCGAGTTCAGGGCCTGTTTCTTGACCTTTTCGGGCTCGATGACGTGCAGCGGCTTCATGTCCGCGACCTTGCAGGACAAAACGTCGACGCCGATGGTCTTCTCGCCCTTTTCGTGGCGCGCGCGCAGGTCGACAATCGTGTCGATGGGGTCGAGGCCACAGGACTCCGCCAAAGTGCGGGGAATGACTTCCAAGGCCTCGGCATAAGCCTGCATTGCAAGCTGTTCGCGGCCGCCGACCTTGGTCGCCTTCTTCTTCAGCGCGAGGGACAATTCCATCTCGATGGCGCCTCCGCCGTAGACGTACTTGCCGTCGGTGATGGACGAAGACACTGCGCCGATGGCGTCGACGATGGCGCGCTCGGCCTCGTCAACGACGTGCTCGGAGCCCCCGCGCACCAAAAGAGTCACGGCCTTGGGCACCTTGCATTGCTCGACGAACACCATTTGCTCGCCGCCAAGCTTTCTTTGTTCGACTACGCCTGCAAAACCGAGGTCGGCCTTGGACAGGTCGTCCAGGGTAGTCACGATGCGGCCGCCGGTTGCGCGAACCATCTTTTCCATGTCGCTTTTCTTTACGCGGCGCGCGGCCATGATTCCGGCCTTGGACAGGTAGTGCTGGGCGACGTCGTCGATGCCCTTCTGGCAGAACAGGACGTTTGCGCCGGACTTTTCGACCTTGGCAACCATGTCCTTCAGCATCTTTTCCTCTTGCTGGAGGAAGGCGGTCATCTGCTCGGGGGAGTTGATGTTGATTCTTGCGTCGGTCTCGGTCTTCTCGATTTCCAAGGCAGTGTCGACGAGCGCGATTTTCGCGTTGTTGACGAGCTTGGGCATTCCGGGGTGCACGACTTCCTTGTCGACGAGCACGCCGTTGATTATGGACGTCTGGGTAATGTCGCCGCCCTGCTTCTTCTCAATCTTGATGAAGTCCTTGTCGATGGTGAAGACGCCGTCCTTTTCCTCTGCGACCTTGGTCACGGCCTCGACGACAAGAGCTGCGAGGTCGTCGTTGGCGTGTCCCATGGCGACTCCCTTGGAGCCCATGGAAATCGCCGCGATTTCCTCGAGAATCTTGCGGTCCTTGATGGAGACCTTTTCGGAAAGCGACTGGAGGGCCTCGACCGCCTCCTTGGAGGAAGTCTTGTAGCCGTTGATTATTACGGTGGCGTGCACGTCCTGCTCGAGCAGTTCGGCGGCCTTCTTGAAGAGTTCGCCCGCGACAACGACGGAAGTCGTGGTGCCGTCGCCGACCTCCTCGTCCTGGGTCTTGGCGATTTCGACCATCATCTTGGCTGCCGGGTGCTCGACGTTCATCTCGGAGAGGATGGTGGCGCCGTCGTTGGAGATGACGATGTCTCCCATTTCGGAAACCATCATCTTGTCCATGCCCCGCGGGCCCAGCGTGGTCTTGATTGCCTGTGCGACCGCGTATGCGACCGCGATGTTCATTCTCTGCGCGTCGCGGCCCAGCGTGCGCTGCGAGCCTTCGGGAAGAACGAATACGGGCTGTCCGGACATTTGTCCCTGTTGTACCATTTTCACACCACCTAAAGTTGGTTTAGAAGCGTCGCGCCGATTTCCCAGAGGGAAAAAAATAATGCTCCTGGAAATTGGCAAAAGTCGCGAGATAACTATAGCGCCGAATTTCTTTTATAGGTTTCTTAAGGGGCTTATAAGGCGGCAAAGGGGATAAATAGCCCCGGCGGCAAGATAATCTCCGGGTGGTGGGCGAACGGCTGACGGTGCCTGACCTGCATAAGGAACGGCGCCGAGGAACTTCCGCTCACTCCGGCCGCAAGGCTGTTTAGGCGTGAATAACGCGCCCGTTTAAGGCGGGCCCCCCAAAGCAGAAACGAATTCCCCCTTCCGAGGGATGGAACTTTGGAAGACCTGCGAAGAAGAGGGGAAATGAAACGTGTTGGGGGCGAGTGCAAAGCCTTAGTGCTGCAAAAGACCAATGCCGTTGACAACAAAAAGCGGAGTACGGCCCACCACCCATCTTAGTTCTAGTTTCTTTGACCGGACTTTCTTTCCTAAAGAAAGGCCGGCGGCAGTACGGCCCACCACCCACCTACTTATCGTTTTTGATTGACCTTTTCCCAAAAGGTCAGCGCGAGTATGGCTCACCAATCGTCTTTCGGACTAGCTTTTAAACCCGACCCAGTATGATTTTCTAGGGGGGATTGTATGCAACGAGTAAGAGCATTGGAAGGAATTGCATTGCACCCGAACGCTCTGCGGTCTACGCATGAGATTGTAAGTGCAGAGTACGAAGACACCGGCAAGGGCTCGCGGCTCGTGGCAACGTTTAAACCCGTGGGAAAACCCAATGAGCCCCTTAAAGATTTGGAAGCCCGGGTTCAGGGCGGCGCGTTGCTATCCATTGCAGAATTTGGCAGTGCAATGCCCCTAAGAGTTGAACAGGACGGCAAAAGTCTCAAGGTATCGCTGGGCGGAGAACTTGGTTGGGCTCCAAATGAGCTGGCACAAGCCGCGGTTAGAAACATCGTAGAACAGAGCAAGACCTGGCATGCGATTATAAGAGAACCCGAAATGGCAAAGCGCCAAGAATTAGCAGACCGTGGAAAGGCGTTGTCCGCAGAGCTCGGGAGACTCTACTCCAGACTCCAAGCGGGAGAAACGAAGTAATTCCAGGCAAGAAACGAATCTGCCGTTTTCTGCTCATTTTTTAATATTCCCAGCGCTAATTCTCTCCTGATTCGCGATGTTGTCCAAAGAGGGTTTGAAGAAGGAGTTCCAGAAGGAGTACAAGAAGTACTACGAAGTCGGCGTGTTCCGCGACAACGGCTTTGAGCACAAACTTTGCCCCAAGTGCGGCAAAGGCTTCTGGTCTGCAGGCGCAGAAGACTGCGGCGACTCCTGCCACACGCCTTATTCGTTCTTCAAGAAGACGCCCGGAAAAAAGACCTACGTCGAGTTCTGGAAAGAGTTCGCCGAGTTCTGGAAGAAAAGAGGACACGAAGTCATCCCCCGGTATCCCGTGCTGTCCAGGTGGCGCGACGACCTGTATTTCACTATAGCCTCAATTGTCGATTTCCAGCGGCTCGAAGGCGGAAAAATAGTCTTCGAGTACCCGAAAAACCCGCTGATGGTGCCGCAGATGTGCCTGCGGTTTCCAGACATCGCCAACATCGGAGTCACAGGAAGGCACTTTTCGTGCTTCATGATGGCCGGCCAGCATGCCTTCAACCCGCCCACCGAGGGGTACTGGAAGGACGAGTGCCTGCAGTACAATTACGAGTTTTTGACCCAGGTCTTGAAGATTCCCAAGGAGAAAATCGCCTATGGAGAGGACGTCTGGAACATGCCGGACTTTTCCGCGTTCGGCCCGTGCATCGAGGCGTTCTCGCAAGGAAGCGAGCTTGTCAACTCCGTGTTCATGCAGTACAGAGTGGACAAGACCAGAAACGGATTCGAAGAGCTGCCAATCAAGGTCATTGACGTCGGATGGGGATTTGAGCGGCTGCTGTGGTTCGAGAACGGCACGCACACGGCATATGATGCTTGTTTCCCGCGCGAAATAGATTTTATGAAGAAGAGCGCCGGAATCAAGGTCGAAGGCGACTTGTTCAACAGGTACGCCGCGCTCTCGGCGGGCCTCAACGTAGAAGAAGTATTGAATATGAGGCAGGAGCGCGAGAAAATCGCGAAAGAGCTGGGCACTACAACCGCCGAGCTGCAGAAGACGATTTTGCCGATGCAGGCGGTTTATGCGATTGGAGACCACTCCCGGACTCTTCTGTTCGCGTTGGCGGACGGCGCCTTGCCGTCGAACACCGCGGGGGGGTACAACCTGCGCGTGCTTTTGCGCCGGGGACTGTCGTTCATCGCGGACTACGGATTCAATTTCGGGCTCATGGACGTAGTCAAGATGCACGCCGACGACCTCAAGCCCATGTTCCCCGAATTGTCCGAGAATCTGGACGAAATCGAGGAAATCCTGGCGGTGGAGAAAAAGAAGTTTGACGAGAGCCGCCTGAAGGCGGGGAAAATCGCGTCGGAAATAGTGACGGGCGGCAAGCTAAGCGCGGACAAGATGATGACGCTCTACGAAAGCAACGGAATCACGCCCGAACTGCTGGAAAAGGCGGCGCATGACGCCGGGAAAGAGATAGAGATTCCGACCGAGTTTTACAAGAAGCTGACCGAGAAACATGTGATGGAAAAGAAGGAGAAAGAGGCCGAGCTGCAGGGAATCGACTTTGAAAAACTGCCGGCAACCAAGATGGACTATTACTTGCACGAGGACGAGACCCGGCTCAAGGCCAAGGTCTTGGCAGTGGACGCGAGCGGCAAGATTGTCGTGCTGGACAACACGCTTTTCTACCCCGAGGGCGGCGGCCAGTGCGCTGACCACGGCACCATCAACGGCGTGCAAGTGTGCGAAGTGCAGAAGAAGTTCGGAAAAGTGCTGCACCACCTCGATTCAGATGCCAAGAAGGCGAGAATCGCAGTTGGAAAAGAAGTCGAGATAGTGGTTGACGCCCAGAGGAGAAAAGCCATCTCAAGGCACCACTCTGCTACTCATTTGATGATTGCGTCTTGCCGCAAAACGCTTGGAAAGCACGTCTGGCAGACTGGGTCGAAAAAAGAGGAGAACGAGGCCCACGTCGACATTACTCACTACCAGCGGCCCTCCGAGGAAGAGGCGAGGAAGATCGAGGCGCAGGTCAACGACTGGATAATGCAGGGCATCGAGATTTCGTCGCGGGAAATGGACCGCGGAGAGGCCGAAAAGAAATACGGTTTTCGGCTCTACCAGGGAGGCGGCGCAATCGGCAAGAGAATCCGCGTAATCGACACCATTGGCGTGGACGTCGAGGCGTGCGGAGGCCTGCACCGCAAGAACACGTCAGAGATTGGCTTTGTCAAGATTACGGGCTTTGAACAGATTCAGGACGGAGTAATTAGAGTGCATTACAAGGCGGGGCCCGCGGCGCTTGCCTACGTCCAGCACATTGAAAAGACCGTGGAAGAGACCGCGGTGGCGCTTGGCGCGAACAAGGCGAGCCTGGTGGCATCAAGCAGAAAGTTCTACGAGGAGTGGAAAGAGCGGGGAAAGGAAACGGAGAAACTGAAGGAAGAGCTTGCCAAGGGCTTGGCGGACAAGCTCGTGTGCGAAGCAAAGCTCGGCATCGTCGAAAAGACTATTGACGTCGACCAAAAGACACTTGAAAAGCTGGCGCTTGAAATTTCGGAGAAAAAGTGCACGGCAATCCTGTCCAATGAGACGGGAATGATTGTAGTCACGTGCCCGATGGATTCCAAGCACGACGCCATTGCTCTGCTCAAAGAGCGCGGAATGGGCGGCGGAACGGCAAAGTTTGCGCGCGGAAAGAAGAAATAGCGCGGCTTTTGGGCAGAAGCCTTTAAGAGCCTTTGGCGCTTGACTTGTTTTTAGATTAGTTTTATGTCTCCTATTCCCCGGCATGAAAAAAAGGCAGTTTTGGCGCTTGCCGACGGGACTTGTTTTAACGGAATCGGTTTCGGGGCCTCCACTTCCACTGCGGGCGAGGTCGTGTTCAACACGTCCATGGTCGGATACGAAGAGGCAATCACCGACCCAAGCTACAAAGGCCAAATCCTGACGTTCACTTATCCGCTTATTGGAAACTACGGCGTCAGGAAAGACAATTTCGAAAGCGACGGGCCGCAAGTCGAAGGCCTCGTGGTCAGGGAACTAAGCGACTTTTACAAGCACCCCAACGCAGTCCAGGGCGTGGATGAATGGCTTGCCCGAGAGAATATTCCGGGGATTGCGGGAATCGACACGAGGATGCTTACCAAGAAGATTAGGGAAACAGGCGTGATGAACGGGGCGCTTTTAGTCGGCGAAGAAGTCGACGAAGAAGCCGCGCTCAAGGCGGCCGAGGGAATGAGGAGTATTTCTGATGTCGATGTTTTGTCGAAGGTGGGCGTGAAGGCACCTAAGGAAGTTGCTGCGGACAAGGACGCGGCAAAGAGGCTCAAGAGCAGGACCGGCAAAGAGAAGACCGTGCTGCTGGTCGACTGCGGCGTGAAGCTGTCGATTGTCAGGATGCTTGCTGGCCGCGGCGTGAACGTGATTCTGGCCCCGCACAATTCTACCGAAAAGCAGGTTTCGCGCTTCGACTTCGACGGCGTAATGGTGTCAAACGGGCCCGGCGACCCCAAAAGGGCGGTGAAGACCGTGCAGTTGGTCCGCGCTTTAGCCGAGAACAACGTTTTGTTCGGGATTTGCTTCGGAAACCAGCTGCTGGCACACGCCTTCGGCGGAACGACTTACAAGCTCAAGTACGGGCACCGGGGAGGCAACCAGCCCGTCAAAGACCATCACAACGGAAGAGTGTACGTCACGAGCCAGAACCACGGCTTTGCAGTCGACGAAAAGAGCCTGGAAGGAACCGGGCTCAAGGCCACCGTTTTCAACTTGAACGACGGGTCCGTCGAGGGGACGAGACATCGGAATAAGCCGCTTTGGAGCGTGCAGTACCATCCCGAGGCCAATCCGGGGCCGTTGGATTGCACGGAGTATTTTGACGAGTTTGT
>CAYVQS010000035.1:0-10233 GCA_964453195.1 Microcaldota archaeon
ATTCGACGGGCGCGCCGTGCCAGGCGATTTCGGCTTCTTCGTCGAACCTCACGCGGTAGGACGGCACCGAGACCTTTTCGCCTCCGATGGAGACGTGTCCGTGCGTGATGAACTGCCTTGCCTGCGTGACGGTCTTGGCCATGTGCTTTTTGTACACGATGGTCTGCAGCCGCCTTTCGAGCAGGTCGCGGACTTCGAGGACGAGGATGTCGTCGAGGGTGACTTCGGGCTTGCGGACGAGGAAGCGCTTGATGCGGTCGATGAGCTTCTTGGTGCGTTCCTCGATTTTCTTGCCCTTGCGGGACAGGAGCCTGCGCGCTTCGCGGCGGATTTTCCTCAGTTCGGTGTCGGCTTTCCAGACTTCGCGCGCGTTCTTGAGGCCGTATTCCTCGCGGAGCTTGGCTTCGCGCTCGATTCTGTCCTTGTCGAAGAGTTTCTTTGGTTTTTCGTATTGTTTCCTAAGTTGCTTGGGGCTGCCCATCAAAAGTCACCTTATTTCTTTTTTTCTTCCTTGCCTGCCGCGGGCGCCGCGGCTGCTCCGGCCTTCTGTTCCTTGAGTGCCTTCTTCAGGACTCCGACGGACATTCCGGTTCTTCCGGTAGTCCTGGTCTTCTGGCCGCGGACTCTCTGGCCCATCTGGTGGCGCCAGCCGCTCCAGCTCTTCGTGTTGACGCCGGTTTGGACGTCCTGTCTGATTGCGAAAGTGAGGTCGTTTGCAAGCAGGTGCTTGTCGTTTCCGGACTCCATGTCCTTCTGGCGGTTCAGGTTGTAGCCTGCGATTCCGTGCCTTTCAGGGCTCTTGACGATTTCCTCTATTTTGAGCAGCTGCTCTTCGGACATTTCGCCGACTTCCTTGGAAGAGGGGATGCCGAGCTCCTTTTCGATTGCCCTGCACAGGTTGTCGGCCAGGTTGGTCCCGATTCCCCTTATGCGGATGAGTGCGAGTTTCAGCGGCAGTTCGCCGTTGAGGTCCTTTCCGACTATGCGGATGATTCCCCGGTAGTTCTCCCCGTGCTGCCTCTTGGGCGCGACTTTCTGCTGCTGGGGCGGGCCCTTCTTTTCAGGGGCCTTTTCCTGGGGCTTGGCTTGCGCCGGTGCTGCTGCTTGCTTTTCCAAAACGAATCACCCTATTTGCAAGAATTTTTTTTCTTTCCAGTTGAATGCGGACTTAATACTATGAGCGCCGGGACTGAGATGCTCCCCACTTCCCTGCACAAAACTCAGGAAAATGGCTTCTTAAGCAACCCTTTTTCTCGTTCCGACCCTTACCGGGCCCATGGAAGAACCAGGGCTTGAACTCAGGAGGCCTTGCGGCCACGAGCTTACCAGGAAAAATTCAGACTCCCCAAAAAGGGGCTCTGAAAAAAAGTTTTCCAGGCCCGCGCATTAAACACTCTGCCATCCCGGCACTCAAATAGCAAAATATGCTTTTCCGAGAACCAGAGTGAACTGCTCGAGAGATTCCAACCGGTAAAGATTGGTTATTAGTTAATGCCGAATTTACTTTTTAAACCTTCCCGCCCTCGGCGCCAAAAGCGATTTTGCCTTTTTATGCCCGCAGGCGGCGCAATTCGGCCTTTTCCTCGTCCTGATTATCGTGGTTTTCTGCTGTTTCGCGTCGTAAACCAGCAATTCGCCGTGCGGCTTTCCGCCCAGGGCAAAAAACTTGAAGACTTCGGTCGCAAGCATCGCGCCCACCGCCCCCGCCACGCTCCCCAAAATCGGGAACTCTCCCTTGGCGCCTTCGGCGCTTCCGTAAATGCATTCGAGGCAGGAAGTTGAGTTAGGCACTTGCGGCGCTCGAGGCCGCGCCGCAGACCCGGGCCGAGACGAAAAGTTAGGCACTACAATTGCCACTCTTCCTTCGAGCCCTTCCACCGCGGCGTGGAACAGCGGGATTTTCCTCTCTATTGCCAATTTGTTGAGAGTTTTTCTCGTCTCCAGGTTGTCGAGGCAGTCGACTATTGCGTCGCACTCCGCGAATATTCCGGCCGCGTTTTCGCCCGTGATTTTTTCGCACACTGCGATTATTTTGCAATTCGGATTCAGTCTCTCAAGCTTTTCCTTCGCTGACTCTGCCTTTTTTTTCCCAAGGTCTTTCGAGGAGTGGATTACCTGGCGGTTCAAATTGCTCAAAACGACTTTGTCGCAGTCGCACACTATTATTTCTCCCACTCCGCCCGCGGCGAGGTAAAAAAGCACGGGGCTTCCGAGTCCCCCGGCGCCGGCGACGCCGATTTTAAGCGCCTTGATTTTTTCCTGGTCCCATCCGGGGATTTTCGTCTGGCGCCGGTATCTTTCTTTCTCGTTTTTCGACAGCATTTTTTCCCACTTCAAAACGCTTGCGCTATTGCCTTCCAAAAATAAAATAGAAAAAGAAATTGATGAAAACGGAATTACTCCGCCTTCATTTCGAGTTTGATGTTGCCGGTTCCGCACGGGATGGTCTGGCCGATGAGGATGTTCTCGGTGATTCCCTTGAGCAGGTCGGATTCCCCCTTGACGCAGGCGTTGATGAGGTGCTTTGCGGTCTCTTCGAACGCGGCGCGCGCCAGGACCGAAGCCTTTTCGCCGGCCATTCCGTGGCGGCCGACCGACTTGACGTTGCCCTTGCACGTGATTGCGTCGGCAATCAGCATGATGTGGCGCAGGTCGACCCTGAGGTTCTGGGCGTCGAGGACCTTGGTCATTTCTGCAATGACGGCGTTCCTCGCGGCCTCGATTCCCAGCGTTCCGGCGATTTCGGTAATGTCGTTCGTGCTGGTGCGCTCGGTGTCGACTTCGGGGACCTTGAACACGTGTTCAAGCGAGCTTCCTTCGGTGGCGAGGGCGTACTCGACGTCGCCCTTGGCGTCCTTCTTCTCGATTATGATGGCGCGGCTGATGCCCGAGACTCCCTTGAGCCCGAGGCTGCGCAGCTTGTTGGTGATTTTCCTGATGTTCTTCAGGTTTTCGACCTTGGGCTTGATGACGTACTTGGCGCCGTGCTTTTCGTAGACCGCGACGGTCTTGACTTTTTTCAGCACGTCCTCTTCGTCCAGGCCGTGTTCCTTGAGCGCCTTTTCGTCGAATATGAGGCTGACGGCCTTCTTGTCGAAGTCTTCCTTGACCTCGGCGACTTTTTCGAGCGAGATTTCCTCGATTCCGTACGCGATTTTCTTGACCTTGTTCAGGTCCTTGGCGTACTCCTTCTTGAGGAAGACTTCCATGACCGGGTTCTTCGGCGTCTTCCTGGCGTCGACTATTTCGACGAGGCGGGTGAAGCCGAGCTGGGCCAATGACGCCACACCTGCGTAGTGGAACGTCCTGAGAGTCATCTGGGTGCCGGGTTCGCCGATGGACTGGGCCGCGACTACTCCGACGGGTTCGCCGAATGCGATTTCAGCGCCTCCGGCTGCCGGGTCCTTGCCGTCGTCGCCGTAGAGGAACTGGATGATTCTTCCCTCGGCGTCGCGCGCGCTCTTGTCCTCCTGGATGATTATGTCCTGGAGGGCGTTGATGAGCCTGCGCTGCATGTATCCCGTCTTTGCGGGGTTGACGCCCTTGTCGACGACGGAGTCGCGTCCTCCCGCGGCGTGGAAGAAGTACTGGTGCGGCGTGAGGCCCTTCTTGTACGGCCGGTTGACGAAGCCGCGTGCCTCGTCGCCGATGTCGCCGGGCTTGAAGTGGGACAGGATTCTCCTGTTGTATCCGGAGGTCATGCGCTTTCCGCGGACGGCCTGCTGGCCTACGAGGCCGGCCATCTGGACGACGTTGATTACGCTTCCCTTGGCGCCTGCGGAGGCGAGCATGAGGGGGCTGTTCATCTCGAAGTCCTTTCCGTGGATCTGGACGGTGGTCTTCTTGATGTGCTTGTGGATGATTTTCCACGAGTCGTGCCTGATTCCCTCGACTATGTTCATTACCTGCTCTTCGAGCGTGTCCTTGAGCGTCTTGCCGGGCTGTCTTTGGAGCGTCTTTTCCTTGTATTTCTTGATGAGTGCGCGGACTTCCTTCCGCCCCTCGCGGTAGAGGTCCTGGATTTCCTCCTCGGCCTGCTTGTTGAGATAGTAGTCGTCGAGGGCGATGGACAGTCCGTAGGACGTCACGACTTCGACGGACGCCTTTGCCGCTGCGTCGACGAATTCGCAGGCAACGTCGCTTCCGAGGTCGACGAATATCTTCTTGACCAGGCCGTCGCTGATTCTGGAGTCGACGTGCCCGACCTTGAGCTTGCCCTTGGAAATCTTGACGAACGCGTCGTAGGCGCATTTTTCCCCGGCGCACTTGTCGCACTTGCGGCAGTTGCGGTTCTTTCCCTCGAAGTCCACTTCCTTGGGGAGCAGGGCGGAGAACACTTCCTTTCCGCGCACGGCGTCGCCTTCGAAGTCCTGGTGCTTGCCCGCGGCGTCGAGGAACTTGTACGCCTCTTCGGCGGGGAATTCGATTTCTCCCAGTGTGAGTATGTAAAGTCCGGTGACCTGGTCCATGGACGGGCCGACGATGGGGTCGCCGTGGCGGGGCGAGAGGATCTGGTCCTGGACCTTCATGAGAAGTTCGCATTCCGACCTGGCCTCTTCGTTCTGGGGGACGTGGATGTTCATTTCGTCCCCGTCGAAGTCCGCGTTGTACGGCTTGGTGACGGCGTCGTTGAACCTGAACGTCTTGCCCGGCAGCACCTTGACGTTGTGGCACATCATGCTGACGCGGTGCAGCGAGGGCTGCCTGTTGAAGATTACGGGGTCGCCGTCAAGCAGCTGGCGTTCGATGGTGCATCCCGGCGTGATTTCAGCCATGACTTCCTCGAGGTTGGTGGCGGTGAGCTTCTTTCTCTTGCCGTCTTCCTTGATGACGTAGTTGATCTTGTCCGGGTTCTTCTGGATCATTTCCTTGAGGAGCTCGAGGTTCCATTCCGTGACGTGCACGGGGATGGTGAGTTCGCCCGCGATGGACTCGGGCACTCCAAGCTCGTTGATTCCGAGCGTGGGGTCCGGGGAAATCACGGTTCTTGCCGAGAAGTTGACGCGTTTTCCGCTGAGGTTGTACCTGAAGCGCCCTTCTTTTCCCTTGAGCCTCTGGAACAGCGTCTTGAGCTGGCGTCCGGAGCGGTGGCGTGCCGGGGGAATGCCCGCGGTCTCGTTGTCAAAGTAGGTGGCGACGTGGTACTGCAAAAGTTCCCAGAGGTCTTCGATGATGAGCTGGGGCGCGCCCGCGTCGATGTTCTCTCCCAGCCTCTGGTTGATTCTCAGGATGTCGACCAGCTTGTGCGTCAAGTCGTCTTCCGACCGCTCTCCCGTTTCCAAAGTGATGGACGGGCGGACGGTGACGGGCGGCACTATGAGGCAGGTGAGAATCATCCACTCGGGCCGGATTGCGACGCCGAGCTTTTCGATGTCTTCGTCGGGAATCCTCTCCAGGCGCTCTCTTATTTCGTTGGGCAAAAGCCTTCTGTCTTCCTCGTAGAACGACGTGGGCTTGATGAACTTGATGGTTTTCTGCTTTTCGTGGCAGTGCGGGCACTCGCCGACTTTCTTGGGCTTTTCAAGCGTGCTTTTCTCGCTGAGGAGCTTTCCGCACGCCGAGCAGGTGGCGCGCAGGAGCTGGTAGCAGGTCTTTCCGAACCCGACGTGGAGTACGGGGCGGACGAGCTCGATGTGGCCGAAGTGGCCTCCGCAGCTTTTCATCCTTCCGCCGCAGGTCTTGCACTTGAGGCCGGGGTCGATTACTCCCAAATGCTGGTCGGCCAAGCCGCCGTTGATTGGGTAGCCGTCCTCGTCGTAGGTGTCGGGCACCGTTATTTTTGCGGCGCTCATTGCGCGGATTTGTTCGGGCGAGAACAGGGAGAACTCGATTGCGTCGATTATTTTCAGCATTTTTCAGTCACCATTAGCCGCGGTCTTTCAGCTTGAGCTTGGGGAATATTCCTATCGACTTCATTTCGTCGAGGAGGAGCTTGAAGGCGTAGGACATTTCGACCTCGCTGACGCCGGCGTTTTCGCAGACGGGGCAGTAGGTGCGGTTCTTCATCTTGTCGTAGACGGCAAGCGAGCCGCAGTTGTTGCAGACGAGCTCGGTGGTCTTGTCCGACGACTCAATCATCCTCTCCTTCAGGAGAGATGCTGCGCCGAAGCCGATGAAGCAGTCGCGCTCCATTTCTCCAAGGCGGAGGCCGCCTTCCCTTGCCCTTCCTTCGGTGGGCTGGTGGGTGAGCATCTGGACGGGTCCGCGGCTTCTTGCGTGTATCTTGAGGGAGACGAGGTGGTGGAGCCTCTGGTAGTAGATGACGCCGACGAATATCCTGGCGTGCATCATCCTTCCCGTGGTTCCGTCGTAGAGGGCCTCCTGGCCCGTGAGCTTGAACCCGTTCTTCTGCAGGACTTTTTCGACGTCGTCCTCGTTTTCGCCGGTGAAGGCAGAGCCGTCCTTGATTTTTCCGTCGAGGCACGCGGCCTTTCCTGCGAGCATTTCAAGCAGGTGGCCGGCGGTCATACGGCCGGGGATGGCGTGGGGGTTGATGATGAGGTCGGGGACGATTCCGTCCTTGGTGAATGGGAGGTCTTCGGGCGCCGCAAGCAGCGCGACCACTCCTTTCTGTCCGAACCTGGAGGCGAACTTGTCCCCGATTTCGGGGACGTTCTGGGTCCTTACGCGGGCCTTGATGTACTTGTTTCCGGCCGTGGTCTCGGACACTATGACTGCGTCGACGGTGCCCTGCTCGTTTCCGCGGACGGTGACCGAGCTTTCGCGCCTCTTTTCCGTCTCGACGTCGAGCGCGCTGATTTCCTTCAAGAATCTTGGGGGAGAAGTTTTTCCGATGAGCACGGCGTCTCCGGACACCATGGTTTCGGGCGCGACGAGGCCGTCCTCGTCGAGGTTGGCGTAGGCCTCGGGGCCAAGGTACCCTTGGACGTATTCCTGGGGGGTTTCGAACTTGTCGCGCTGGCCGCCGGGGTAGCGGCGCTCTTCGGCGGCGTACGTCCTCATGAACGTCGACCGTCCGAGGGCGCGCTGCACGGCTGCGCGGTTGATTACCACGGCGTCGTCCATGTTGAAGCCCTTGTAGGACAGGACGGCGACGACGAAGTTCTGGCCGCTTGCGCGCTTGTAGTTTTCAAGCGTGTTGTAGGCGCCGGTCTGCACGAGCGGCGACTGGGGGTAGTAGAGTATGTATCCGCGCGTGTCGGTGCGCAGGTTGTAGTTGGAAGCGTAAAGCCCGAGCGACTGCTTGGCGTGCTGGGCCGCCATCAATACTCTTGGCGCCATGTTGTATTCGGGGAACGGGATCTGGCTCGACGCATAGCCCAAAATTGTGTTGGGGTCGATTTCCATGTGGGTGTAGCGTTCGCCCTTTCCCTTCTCGACCTTTTTCCTCAGCTGTTCCTCGTCGACCGCGACGAAGCAGTTCTCCTCCTCTTCGGCGTCGATGTATTCGACTATTCCCTGGAGGACGAGTTCGTTCCAGTGCATTTCGCCCTTCTTGATCTTTTCCATGTGTTCTTCCTTGAGGAAGGGCTTGCCGTTCTTGACCACGATGAGCGGCCTTCTTGCGCGGCCCTCGTCGGTGTTGACGAAGACTTCGTCGGTCTTGGCGTAGTACGCGACGTTGACTTCGGGCGGGATTTCGCTTGCGCGCCGCTTTTCGCGGAGCTCCTTGGCAAGCTTGTCGCCGTTTTCAGTGAACCCGACGAAACGACCGTTGAGAAAAACGCTGCATTTCATTTGGAACCGCCCTCGTTGAAAATCATACCCGCATCGTCACGCCCATTTTCTTGAGCGTGGACTCGACCGGCTTCTCGTCGATGCCTACCGTGACTTCGCAGAACGTCGCCAGGTTCTTGACGAGGCCGCAGTTCGGCCCTTCCGGAGTTTCGTTGGGGTCGAGCCTGCCGTAGTGCGTGCCGTTGAGGTCGCGCGCCTTGTGGTGCGGGTGCTTCTTGGCAAGCGGGCTCGTCACCCTCCTGAGGAACGAGACCGCGGAAATGTAGTTGTACCTGTCGAGGGGCTGGGAAACGCCGGTGTGGCCGCCGACCCAGTTGCCGGTCGCCATGGAGTACTTGATTCTCTCGGTCAGCGAGTCCGGCCGGACAATTGCAAACATGGACATTTTCCTGCCGCGCACGTTGGCGCGTTCCATCTGGTAGGCGATGTCCTTGACCAAAAACTGGAACGCGTAGCGGAACAGCTCTTCCATGAGCTTGCCGGCAATCTTGAGGCGCTTGTTGGCGTAGTGGTCCTTGTCCTCGACTCCCCTCTTCTTGTAGTAGACGAGGATGGAGCGTTCGGCCATGCGGCACAAGAAGTACGCCTTTGCGAGCCTGTCCGAGGACTCTACTCCGATGTGGGGCAGCAAGTACCTGTCGAGCAGCAGTTCGGCGCGCTTGACCTGGTAGTCGGTGGGCTGTCCGGGCGCGGCGCGCTTGCCGATTATTTCGAGCGCGTCGTCCCTCTTCTAGGACTCGGATTCGAGGTTGAGCATGATGTCGTTGACTATTTCGGGGTAGTCGGGCATTGCCTCGAGGATTTTCTCGGTCTTGTCGAGGCCGAGGGCGTGGAGGATGAGTATGAGTTCGAGGCTCTTGTTGTAGGACGGCAGCGAAACCGTGAGCTTTCCGTCCTTGTTCCTGTCGACCGTGACTCTTCCGCGGAAGCCGAGGCGGGTCGAGAATACCTTCGCCTGGACCAGGGCCTTTTCCTTGTCCTTGGAGACGAGAATCCTGTTGGGGGCGAGGTCTTCGAGCGTCATGAGCGTCTTTTCGGTTCCGTTGATTACGAAGTATCCGCCGAGGTCCTTGGCGTCTTCGCCCGCGGCGACCAAGTCGGCTTCGCCCTTGCCTGCTAGGTAGCAGAGCTTGGACTTGAGCATTACGGGCAGTTCGCCGATGAACACTTCTTCGACCCTCTTGGGCGTGCCGTTGACGACCTGGGTGATTTCAAGGAAGATGGGGGAAGTGTACGAAAGGTCGCGCAGGCGCGCCTCCATGGGCAAAAGCATTCTGCGCGAGCCGTCGGCCTCGATTATCGTGGGGCGCTCGACTCTTATCTTTCCGAGCTTGAGCTGCAATCCTTCTATCTGGGGCTCGATGGTGGCCTGGGCGGAGACGATTTCCTGCATGCCGGTCTCCACGAACTTGTTGTAGGACTCGAGGTATTGCTTTACCAGGCTGTTTTCGCGGAGATAGGTTTTTGCAACTTCAGAATATGCCACCGAAAACCACCTTTCACGCCTCTAGCGGGCGTCTTTTCTGCCATACCGGGCGCAAGGTCCGGTTTTGGCTTTTAGAAACTGATGAGCGCAAAACTTATTCTTCGACTACGAGGCGGTAATAGAGCGACTTTTCGCCGGTGACCGGGCTGTGCCTCTCGATCTTGATGACGTCGCCGGGCTTGGCGTCGAGCGACGCTATTCCGGCGTCTTCGACGTTTATCAGGGGAAGGTTTTCGACAGTGATTCCCTTCTCCTTGCAGAGCTTCTGGACCTCGTCTTCGCTAGCTATGGAATGCTTCGGAACCAGAAAATGGCTAACGGGTGAACTCAATCCTTTCACGCTTTGTCTAAAATTCGCAGAGCACTATCTCTAGACGAAGACTTAGATACTTACCCCACTATTTGGTGGGCAAAAGCTTATATATGTTATTGAAGAAACAGGGCCGTTTCGAACTCATTCGTACTCTATAGTCCCGGGCGGCTTCTGAGTGATGTCGTAAAGCACCCGGTTGGCGCCGCGGACTTCGTTGACTATGCGGTTGCTGGTCCTTTCCAGCACGTCTTGGGGAATCTTGGCCCAGTCCGCGGTCATTCCGTCGACGCTGGTGACTGCCCTGAGGGCGATGACGTACTCGTACGTCCGCTCGTCGCCCATCACTCCGACGGTCTTGACCGGCAACAGCGCGGCGAACGCCTGCCAAATCTTGGCATACTGGCCGCTTTTCTTCAGTTCCTCGATGAACACGGCGTCGGCTTCGCGCAGTATTTTGAGCCTTTCTTCGGTGATTTCGCCGACTATCCTCACCGCCAGGCCGGGCCCGGGGAACGGGTGGCGTTCCAGCAGCTCTTCAGGCACGCCCAGGCGTTTTCCGACCTGCCGTACCTCGTCCTTGTACAGTTCCTTGAGCGGCTCGACGAGCTTGAGGTTCATTTTCTCGGGCAGCGTGAGGTTGTGGTGGCTCTTTATCTTGGCCGCGGCCTTGGACGGCTGCGCGCTTTCAATCCGGTCGGGGTAAATTGTTCCCTGGCCCAGAAACTCGACTCCGCCC
>CAYVQS010000036.1:0-10218 GCA_964453195.1 Microcaldota archaeon
GACGGCCCGAACACCTCCTTTCCCAGTTTTGCCTCCAGGGGCTTTTGGATTGCCACGCGGTCAAGCAGCGGGCACGACTGCAGGCCGCACCACAGCCTGCCCTTGCACTCCACGCACCGCGCCTTCTGCCCGGTTTTCATCCCCCTTTGCGGCGCCGGAAGCGCGACGGCCGGCTGAACTGGCTGTGCCGATGAATCGGAATCTGCCTGTTGCGCCGGGTTTTCATTTGCCCGAGGCTGCACCGTTGCGTCGGGCGCGGTTCCTGCCACAGCCGCGTTCGCTTTGCCTGTTTCATTTTTCATATTGGCACGAACCGTGTTTTCCTGCGCAGCGTGTTGCTTTTCGTACGTCGTCTTGAACACGTCGCAGCGCGGCTTGTTCCACGTCTGGTGTTTTATCTTCACGCCAGTCATTTCTCTAGCTCCTGTTAAAAATAGTCGCCGGGCTTATTTCCCCTGATTCCCGTTTCAAATCGCGGTAAGCCGAACTATGTTCCATCGTTTTATCCGCACCAAGCAAGACTTGATTTGCCCACAAAATGCCTTTTAGGAGTCTTTTACGGCCTCTTTTAGGTGCCTCTTGTATTGTTGTCCGTATCTTTGATTTGTCTTGTTCGAAGTTGTATTGTATGGCCTGCGCGTCTCTTGCAGTTTGTTATGTGTGTTTTATTTGTCTCTTTCCATAAGCGTCGTTTTAACCTATAGTCTCCTAAGGGGTTTCGTGCAAGAGTTTTTTGCTCTCTCAAGACTCTTTTACCGCGTCACCTACGTTGGTTTTTCCGGTAAATGATTCGAAAAATTCTCCGCAATGCTTTTATACGTGGAACGATTGAGAATTACATCCCACCAAGCGTCTCTCGTTAATTGCTGGGACGAGAGTGTTATGAGCATTGGCTCCAGAAGTATTCGACGAAAAGAAGAAATTGCTGCAGGAACTTAGCTGGAGCGAGAACCCGTTCGTAAAAGACCTGCGCTTAGGCAGCCGCGAAGAGTTCCTCAAGTACTACTGCCCGTTCGAGGCGGACTCTATTGTGCAGAAACTGGCTTTCGACGCCAAGGCCGTGCTTCTTTTGGGCCCCAAGGGCACCGGGAAGACGTCTACGCTGTATTACGTGCGTTTCAGCCTTCCCGAGGCCGAATTCCTGCCCGTTTTCTTCAAGGAACCGCCCCAGAACCTCGAACAGCTTGCCCAGCAGGCCGGGGTTGCCGGCGAAGGCCTATTTTCGGCATTCCTAGGCTTCCTAGGGCTGCATCCGGACAAAAACCTGCCTATTTCCCGAAAGCAGCTTGCGGATCGGCTGAGGGAAAAGGACAAGAAAGTCGTGCTTTTCGTCGACGAGGCGCACCTGGAAAAAGACCCCGGAATGTACATGGAGTTCAAATACCTGCTTGACGAGGTCCCCAACCTGCGAATAGTGTTCTGCGCCCTTGGAAAAGACAATTTTCCCGATTCCTTGCTTCATTTGATAGGCGATTCGGGCATTTTTGTGCGCCACGGCTTCTCCGAGGCCGAAATGCGCCAGATAGTCGCCCACCGCATCCGCTCGGTCGGAGGCGTGGAACTAGTCCCTTTCCCCGAATCGTTCCTCAGAAGCGTCCTTTCCGAGCAAAACCTGCTCAGTCCCCGCTACGTGTTCGACGAACTCACCGCATACCTTGCGGAAATCGCCGCCGGCCGGGCAAAAGCGGCCAAGCCGTCCGGGCAATACTCCCCGCGCGGAATCGACGACTCGCACTCCCTGGCTTCCGCGGCGGCCAGCAGATCGGTTTTCAGGCTGGCGCAGGTGCCCCTGCAGCAGGAAACCCGGCAGCAAAAACCCCAGGAACCGGGTTACGAAGAGCCACAAGGCCCGTCCGAAACCAAACCTGCCCATATGCCAATGCTTTCCAAGCGCCAGTTGTACCAGGAAAGCCAGAAAGGCGGCATACCGCAGTCTTCCGCCGGTTTGGCACAAAACCCGGCAGTTAGGGCGTCTGCAGTGCCGGAATATGTGCCCGCCAAACCGCAGCAGTCCGCGGCTTTGGGGCCGAAAATGACGGTTTCCAACGCGTCGTGGTGGGACGAGCTTTCGCCATCGCAGGCGACCATCCTAAAACTGCTGCTGCAGAACGCCGACGGCATTCCGCTTTCCGACATCCTTTCCAAGACCGGGCTTTCGCAGAACACGGCGTTCAACGCACTGTACCAGCTGAGGGGCGAGGACGCCGCCGAAATCGGCCGCAAGCCCCGCGTCCCGTTTCCGCTTGTCATAGTCAAGCACAAGCTCGTCGGAGGCAAGAAGAAGAACATCTACTACGTAGCGTCGAAGATACAGAAGCTGTTCTCGATGCACTGACCCCAAGTTTGTTGCGGCAAAAAACATTGCCAAAAAACGGGAAAGGAGGGAAAAGAAAAGGCGCAAGCCAGCAAAAAATGAATGCAAGAAGGTTTCTGAAACTCCTCTGGGCCTTTTTACGTTCGTTTGTTTGCGCCTTTTCTCCCAATTTTTTCCAGCAATCCGCCAAATTCCCTTTGGTTTCTCCCAAAGTTCGCCGATTTTTTAAAATTCGTTCGGCATTTTCCGAAAGTTTGCCTGTGGGCTTTAAAAAGGTCCGGCGCGATTTCTAGTTTCCCATTAACTTTTGCCGGCTGGTAACAAACACCCAAAGACTTGTCTTCGAAGCTGGTTACTTCGAGACAAAGTTAGTAGCGGTCTTTGGGTGTTTGCGGCTTGGATGGGAAAATCGATGGATTGTCAAAACGGCCGCTTGTGTTTTTTCGGCCGGCAAAGCAGTTTAGCGCATCTAGTGCCCTTATTGGCCTTTTTGGCCGTTTTGGGGGCTTTGGCAGGTTTGTGGGTTTTGGGTGGGTGTGGTAGTGGAACGTCTTAAGCTTAACCTTGGCTGTGGCGGCCTGTTGCTGCCGGGCTTCGTCAACATCGACCGCCTGGGCAAGCCGGACCTCAAGCTCGACCTGGAATCCGCTAAGCTTCCGTTTAGGGCCGGCGCAGTTGACCACGTGGAGCTTAACCACGCACTTGAGCACGTGGGAAACGCGATTGTGCTTTTGAAGGAAGTGCACCGCGTGTGTGCGGACGGCGCCACAGTTCACTTGAAATACCCAATCGGCAACGTCTCGTTCGCCGACCCGTCGCACAAGCACTACTGGAACGAGGAGACGGTCTCGTATTTCTGCAACGGCGACTACCTTGGGCTTCCAAAGTTCGACCTCGTGAGCAGTGAGCTTCACAGCGACCGCCGCATCGCCTTTTTGCCGCTTTTCGTCCGCCGCATCCTGCACGTCTTCACCAACCGGGGCTTTTTCGAGTGCGAGGCCACGCTCCGCGTAGTCAAGTGATTCCATATGAAGCCTGCCTTTTCACTGTTCGACATGGATGCCTTCATCCGCGACGCCGGCGCCGAGCGCGTTTCCGAGGACGCAAGCCGCAAGCTCGACGAACTGCTCGAGGACTCGGCCAAACAGGTGCTGTTTCGCGCCCGCATCCTCGCCCGCCACGCCGGCCGCAAGAAAATAATGCGCTCCGACGTCATTCTCGCCGCCAGGCAGATGCGCGGCAAGGCCCCGGCAGGCTATGCTTAAGCGCACTCCTTCTTTTCCCGTCCGGATAATAAGTATATACCCGTTTATTGGTAGGATTGCCAAATGTCGCGCATTTCGGAAAAGGCGTTCAGGAAAATCGCGGAAAACGCGCTTGTAGTGCTGTACGAGCAGTACCCCGCGGCCATGAGCACGGCGAAAATCGCCGACGAACTGGCGCGGGACAACGAGTTCACGCTCCGCGTAATGGACTTCCTCAAGGGCAAGAGTCTGGTAATCCGCCTTGCAGAGGGGCGACACGGTGCGTACTCGTCGTGGAACAAGTGGAAAATGTCGCCCGCGGCGTACAAGAAATACTCCGAACAGGGCTGAAGCGGGCCCGGGACAATTTCGAAACAACTCCGCGTGATTTGCATGAAACCGTCCGAGCTCCACCTGGTGCTTCTTTTGGGCAGGCTGGGTGCGTTTTCCCGCCCCGTCCCGGAAACGACGGCTTCGCTTGCGGCCTCGCTTGGCGTTTCCCAGCAGACTGTTTCGCGCTGGCTCCTTTCCCTCGAAGCCGAAGGGCTGTTGGAAAGAACCGGCGTGGGAATCCGCCTGGCCGAAAAGGCCGGGCGCGACCTGAAGGGGCTTTTCTCCTTCCCCCGGCAGGCCGGGTCCGGGGCCGTGGAGTTTTCCGGCCGCGTGGTTCCCGGAATCCGCGACGGCAAGTACTACATGTCGCTGCCGGGCTACGTGCGCCAGTTCGAGAAGAAGCTGGGGTTCGCGCCGTTTCCCGGCACGCTCAACCTCAAGCTTGCGGCGTCCGAGGCGGGGGCCCGGGACAAGCTCGCCGTGCTTCCCGGCGTTCCCATTTCCCCGTTTCGGCAGTCTGGCCGCTTTTTCGGCGGCGCCAAGTGCTTTTTGGCCACGATAAACGACAAGGTGCGCGGCGCGGTGGTGATTCCCGCCCGGAGCCACTACGGAAGCGACATAGTCGAAGTCATCGCCCCGGTCTCTCTCCGCAGGCGCCTCGGCCTGCGCAACGGCAGCCAGGTGCGCGTACAGGCAAGCACCTGAACGCCCGGCGGCACCTACTCTTTTCTGGGTAATACCCGCTTTTTTCAAACTGGTTTTATTCGCGCGCCCCGTTTTTCCTGCGGGTGGTTTTTTTGAAGTCGTACCAGCTTGTTTCCATCGCGATGCTCGCGGCGGTTGCCGCGGCGCTCCAGTTCTACAACGGCGTGGCCGGCATCCCTACGGGGTTTGGCATGACGGTGGACCTGGCCGCGGTGCCGGTAATCCTCGCCTTTTTCCTGTTCGGCCTCGAGGCGTCGCTCTACGTGCTTGCGGGCCTTGCGCTGGTGATAACCTTCGCGTCTCCGACTTCGTGGCTGGGCGCCAGCATGAAGGTCGCGGCCACGCTTCCAATGGTGCTGGTTCCGGCGTTTGCGGTCCTTGCCAAGGCGAAGAAAAGCAGGGGCGCCGAAGCCGTTCTGTGGCTGTCGCTTGTTTCGTTCCTCCTGGTGCCCGCGGCCGACCAGGCTTATTTCTCCGCGGCCTTGGGTAGCGGGATTGCCCGGGGCGTCCTTCCCATAGCGGTGGTGCTGGCATTCGCATTCGTCCTGTCGCGGGTTTGGAAAAAATACGCGCCAGGTTACCGGCCGGGGGTTTTCGGCTCGGTTCCGCTTTCCTTGGCGGTGCTGGCGGCCGCGGTTTTTGTGCGCGGGGCGCTCATGGCGGTTGCCAATTTCTACTACGCCGGCCCGCTGTATTTCAAGATGTCGCAGGAGGCATTCGTCGCGTTCATGTCCGGGGTAAGTTTTCCCCTTTTCGGCGCGGGGGTGGTGCCGTGGTATTTGCTGATTTTCTTCTGGAACGCGGTCCAGGCCGCGGTGGAGTTCGGGGCGGCCTGGGTGATTGCGTTCAGGTTCGGGTTTGCGGATAAATATGCGGAGTTCTGACTTGCCATGCGCGGCATAACCGTTGACGGGCTGTCTTTTTCCTATCCCGGCGGCGGGAATGTTTTGGACGGCCTTTCGTTTTCGATCCCGGCGGGCCAGTTCGTGGCGGTTGCGGGGCCGACGGGCTGCGGCAAGACCACGCTCCTTTCCTGCCTTAACGGCATTGTTCCTCGCATGGTGCGGGGCAGTTACTCCGGCTCGGTAAAGACCGCCGGCCTGGCTGCGGCGGAGACGCCGGCGGAAAAGTTCCTTGGCAGGGTGGGCTTCGTTTTCCAGAACCCCGACGCGCAGATATTCGCCCTGTCTGTGTTCGACGAGGTCGCGTTCGCCCTCAGGAACATGGGGTTTGGTGAAGAGGAGACGGCTCGCAGGGTGGGCCGCGCCCTTTGCATGGTCGGGCTTTCTGGTTTCGAGGGCCGCGACCCGTCTTTACTGTCCCATGGGCAGAAGCAGAAGGTCTGCATCGCGTCGGCGCTCGCGCCCGACCCGCAAATCATCGTTCTCGACGAGCCCGTTTCGAGCCTGGACCACCGCGGCGCGTGCGAAATCTACTCCATTCTCGCCGGCCTCAGTAAGCGCGGCCGCACAATCGTCGTTGCCGAGCACGATTCCGAGCGCCTGTTCTGCGCCGACCGGGTGGTGGTGCTCGATTCGGGGAAAATAGCGCTGGACGCGCCGCCCCTGGAGGCGTTTTCGTCGCCGGTTTTCGCGTCGCTGGGGCTTGCGGTTCCGTGTTCTGTGAAAATCGGGAAGGGGCTGGGCAGGCCCGCGGAGGCGCTTCAGAAAATGGTGGGGCAATGCTGATGCGCTTTGAGGACCGGCGCTCGCTAATCCATTCCCTGGACCCGCGCGCGAAGCTGGCGGCGGCGCTCGCGCTTTCCTCGTTTATAGTCCTGTCTTCGGGCGCGCAGGCGCTGTCTTCGTCCGCGTTCGTGCTCGCGCTTTTCCCGCTCGCTTCCGCCAGCGTTAAGGCCGCGGCCTGGGAAGCTCGTTGGCTGTTTTTTCCCGCGGCGCTCCCGCTTGTTTTCCACGCGCTGGCATCCGACAGCGCGGCATCGGGGCTTGTCGCGTCGTTTTCGCTGCTTGGTCTGCTGATGGTCCCGGTCCTCCTGGTCAAGACCACGAGGCCGGAGCAGATTGCGTCCGGGCTCCACTGGTTCGGCGTTCCCCGCAGGGCCGCGCTAGTCTTTCTTTTGGCGCTCCGCTTCGTTCCCGGGTTCCAGCGCGGACTGCAAGAGACGCGCATTGCCCAGGCGTGCCGTGGCGCCAGCAGGCGCAATCCGTTTTCCTCGGCGCTGCCTTCCCTCCATTCCGCATTCAGGGCGGCCCGGTCGCTTTCGGTCTCGCTCGAGGCGCGCGGGTTCGAGGAAGAGCGCTTTTTGCCGCCCTGCCGTCCGTTCTCCGGCCGCGATGCCGTTGCCGTTTCGGTTTTTTTGTTCTTCCTGCTGATTTTTTATAACCTGAAGCCCTAACTGCCTTCACCCCGGAACCGGGAAGATGACGGTATGCACGAACTTAGCCTTTTGACCGACCCGAACGTTGCCCCGCTGTTCCAGTCGCTGCCGGGCCAGGACCCGAACTACAACCTGTTCTTCATCTTCATACTCTACGGCCTCGGCTTCTACGCCGTCGCGGCGATGATCCTGTTCACGAAGAAGCAGGGCGACGCCGACCTCATAAACGACTTCGACTGGTTCGCCGCGTTCGCCATCCTCAGCGGCACGGCGGCGTGGGCGACCGCGGCCGCGATTTTCGTCAAGATTTCCACGTGGACGGACAGCCCGGTCCTTGAGACCATCCGCCTCTTCCTGCAGATAGGCGCGTACCTTTCGCTTTTGGAGTTCGCCCTGCGCATGTCGTTCGACCGCAAGGAGAAGCTGTTCAGCCAGTTCCAGATCGAGGTCTCGCGCGGGTATTTCCAGGAAGGCTTTTCGCGCAGCCTCAAGGTCATAGTGATGGTGGCCTGCCTGGCCTTTGGCATCTGGATCTTCGCCAACACCAACTCGCTTTCTGAAATCGAGACCGCGCTTGCAAGGCCCATCGGCATCCTTGCCGCGCTTGGCGCGTCGCTTGGCTTCATCCGCTTCGCCCTGACGCTGCGCCAGTACTTCGGGACCGAGGAAATAGTGCGCTATTCCTGGCTAATGGCCCTGGCGTTTTTCTACTATGCGATCCTCGAAGGCTTCATATTCAGGCCCATACAGGGCGTGCCGCTTCAGGTCTATCTTTTGGTGTTCTCGTTTTTGGCCGCCCACGCGTCTTTCCGGCTCGTCCGCGTGCTTTCCATCGCGCCCGGCCGGCCAGTTGCCCCGATGCCCCAGAAGGCGGAGGCGCTGGAAGCGCCGAGGAAGACCGCAAAGGCAAGGCTGCCCAGAAAACGCAAGTGAAGGTTTTACAAAATGCAGGAATCCGAAGTAACGCTCAAGGCCGAAGTCGCCCAGGTCGCCGAAGACGCAATCATCCTGGTGCTGCCAAGCGAAAAGGCCTACGACGGCGCCCTGGTGTCGCTTGTCGGCCTGCTGTCGCGCCAGAACCTCTCCATAGTCTACGTCACGCTCAACAAGCCGGCGGCGACGCTGGCGCGCTTTTTCCAGAAGGAGAAAGTCTCCATCGAAAACATGCACTTCGTGGACTGCGTCACCCCGCTTGTCCAGCCCGACGTCCAGGGCAACGAGCGCGTGCTCTACGTCAACCCCAACAACCTGACCGGCATTTCAATCGCGGTCAACGAGTTCGTCGAGGCCCTGCCGAAGCCCACGGTGGTCATCTTCGACTCGCTGGCCACGCTCCTAGTCTACAACAGCCTGCCCGAGGTCCAGCGCTTTTCCATCTACCTGTGCAACAAGATACGGCTCTCGCAGACCCGCGGCTTCCTCCTCTCGGTCGAGGCCGAAATGAACCCCGAGTTCCTCCGCTCGCTTTCCAAGGTATGCGACAAGACGCTCCGCGTCTGATTCCCCAAACGCCCGGCAAGGCATTTATTCCTTTATCCTCCCGTTTATTTCGAGGGTTGCAAAAAATGTCCCGCAGGCCCGGAAGGCGTCCGCCGCAAGACGTGATTTTTCAAAACATATTGCGCGACAACCGCAGCGTGTTCGAGCACCCGGTAAAGGAACGCGCCTTGGCCGTCAGGGAAGCGGTGCGCGGCGGCTTTCCGGAAGCCTGGAGTTTCGGCATTTTTCCGTGCTCCGGAGACACCGGGGCATCGGAGGCGCACAGCCACCGTCTGTCCTTTAACCTTCCCAAAATAGGGCAGGCGGAACACGCCGAGCGCCATGCCAAGCTCGTAGGCCTGGTCCGAAGCCACGCCAACAAGGAGTTTGACGTTTCCGTTCCCGTGGGCGCTCAGCGTGGCGCATTTGTGTATTATTCCCTGATAGTGAGCCGCAAAAAGGAGTAGTTTATTCGGGAATCAGAGGAACGCGTCGAGGTCGTCGTCGGAAAGCTGCGCGGCAGCGCTTTTTTCGCCGGAGTATTTTTCCGCCATTTCCTCAAGCGTGGCGGCCTTGGCCGGCACGGACTCGCGGTTGCGGAAGGCGACGAACACCGGCGTGCCCCCGACGGCCTCGCCGATGATTATCCCCTCGCCGACCTTCAGCGTCGTAATCTGTCCCTGCACCCCGGCGTCTATGGCCTCGCAGGACTGGCCGATGTGCTCCAAGTCATACGGGTTTGTCACGCGCAGGATTATGAACGTGTTGCACTGGCTCAGCGCCGTAGTGCTCAGCTGCACCGGCCGCTGGGAAACCAGGCAGAGCGACGCGCCGAACTTCCGTCCTTCCCTTGCAACAGTCTCGATTATCCCCTTGGACAGGCTCCCGCCCCTGGGCGCCTTTTCGCGGCAGAAGTTGTGCGCCTCCTCGACAAGCAGCAAAAACGGGGGCACCGAGTTTGCGCGCCGCAGGTTGAAGAACCTCTTGGCGAAATACGCGAGGATTACCTGGCGCTTTTTCTGCGAAACCGTTTCCGACAGGTCGAACACCGTGAGCCCGCCCTGCCTGACCGCGTCGCCGGCCGAGGGGTAGTCCGCCTTTCCGAACAGCCGCAGCTTTTTCAGGCCGCCCACCCACGCCAAAAGCGGGGCCTTGACGTTTTCCTTCATTTCGCTTGCAGTGATTTCGCCAAGCACGTCGTCAAGGTCGAACGCCGCGTCTTCCGACTTCATCTTCTTTTTCAGCGACTCGAGCACGTCCTCGAGGTCGCGGACCTGGGCCGCGCTCATTTCCGGCATGAACTCCGCCACCATGGGCGCGGTGAGCCGCGACGCCGCAATCCTCACCTTTTCCCCGTCGACCACCATCGTCTTCGAGGCGAAGGCCGGGTTTTTCTTCTTGTCGGCAAAACCCACGTATTCGCCGTGCACGTCGAACACGAGGCAGGCAAGCCCCGGCTTTTCGCGCTTGAGCAGCTCTTCGATGAGCACCGAGGCCAGCACGGACTTTCCCGCGCCGGACATCGCGAGGATTGCCAGGTGCTTTTGGAACAGCCTGGTCATGCTGAGCCTGGCGTCGACGCCGTGCTGCAGCAGCTTTCCCACGAACAGGCCCCGGTCGTCGAACTGCAGCACTTTCTTCAGCAGGTCTTCATCGGCCTCGAACACCTTCGCCCCGGGCGAGGGCGGGAAGCTGTTCCTGCGCAGAGCCCCGTTTTCGAACAGCCCGAGGGCCGAGCATTGAGCGACCGTGTATTCCCATTCGCTTGCGGGAAAGGGGTCGCCAAACGAAGACTCGGACGGCCG
>CAYVQS010000037.1:0-10146 GCA_964453195.1 Microcaldota archaeon
GGCGAGAAATAAAAATGCTACTTAGGGCACACATTTGGAGAACGCCAGGCACAGGGGAACGACGGGAAATGATTGAAAAGGCACGGGAACTCAAGAGGCGGCTTTTCATGGAAAAGCGGCCGGTGCTTCGGCGCGTGGTCAAGAACACGGCGGCAATGACCGTGGCAAGCGCGTTCTACAAATTGGTAAGCTTCCTGGTCGTCATTCCGGTTGCCAGGGAGCTTGGGCCGTACTACTTCGGAAGATATTCCACGATAGTCAACTGGGTCGGCATGTTTGCGGTGCTGGCAAGCCTGGGAATGGAGCAGGTAATCATACGCGAGGCCGCAAGGGACAAAAAGCGGCTGTCGGAATACGTCAACAAGCTGTTCCCGTTCAAGGTGCTGGCCGCGTTCCTGGCGTACGGAACCGCGGTGGCGCTTTTCGGCCTTACCGGAAACGAGCTTAACTACACGGCGCTGCTGTTCCTGTTCGCAATAAGCATGGCGCTAATCAGCGTCTCCGAGGCGCTGCGGTACGTGTTCAACGTCACCGAAAGGCTCGACCTCTACGCGCTCACCATCGGAGTCGACCGGATGGTGTTCGCAATCGCCGTGCTGGGGCTGGTGCCCATTTTCGGCGGAATCAAGGCGATAGTGGGCGCGTGGCTTTTGAGCAGCGTTGCCGCGGCGCTTTCCATCTACTGGTTCGCGGCGCCGAAAATCAAGTTCGTGCCGACGCTTGAAATCGACTGGAAGTTCGTGGCGAAAATAGTCAAGCCCGCCAAGTGGTTCGCGGCGGCGGCAATCCTGTCGTCGCTTTACAACCAGGCCAACGTGGTCATGGCGTCGATGCTGGCGTCCTCCGACCAGGCCGGGCTCTATTCAGCTGCGCAGGGCCTGGCGCTCATCGCGCTTTACCCGCTTATCGCCGTCCAGACGTCGCTGTTCCCGGTGACGTCGAGGAACACGACTAAAAAATATTTCACGAAGCTTGCCAAAGGCGTTTTCCTGCTGGCCGGGCTCTCCGTAGCCCTGGCCGCCGCGGTCGGATTCTTCGGGCCGCAGATAATCGGCGGGATTTACGGCGAAAAATACGCCGGCGCGGCAGTGGTGCTCTCGCTTCTGGCCTGGCTGGTCCCGATTTCGATTGTTGCGGTCTGGGGCGCGCAAGTGCTGGACTCGACCAACAACCAGAAGCTCCACGTGGTCGACGGGCTCTTGATGGCGGTTGTGAACATTGCCCTGAACGTCGTGCTCATTCCCACAATGGGCGCGACCGGCGCGGCGTATGCGACGCTCGCGGCGCAATTCGCCGGTACCGTGCTGCTGACGTACTGGGCGTGGGGAATAACGAAGAAGCTGGCGTGACAGTAAGCCGTGTTGGCGCGGGTTTTATTACTTTGCGCCGTTTGGAATCAGGGATTGGTGGGATGGATTGAAGCTGCTTATCGGAACCATAGTAGACTTGAGCACGATAGACTACCCTGACAAGCCTTGCTCGGTGCTCTTCCTCGGCGGGTGCCCGTTTAGGTGCCCGTTCTGCCAGAACCCCGAACTCGTCACTGGGACAGGGTGCGAACAGGTCGAAGTCGACGCGCTGGTAGAAGAGTTCGCCAAGAACAAGAAGTTCATAGACGCAATCACAATCACCGGCGGAGAGCCCCTCGCACAGGCCGAGGCGCTCAAAGAGCTGTGCAGGAAACTAAAGGAAAACGGCATTCACGTCAAAGTGGATACTAACGGGTATTACCCGAAAGAACTGGAAGAGCTCCTGCCCTACATAGACGCGGTGGCGATGGATTTGAAGACCAGGCTCGAGCCCGAAGCGTACAAGGCCGCGACGGGATTTCCCGGAGACGCGGAAGACCTGCTCAAGCGGGTGCTCAAGAGCATCGGGATATTGAAGAAATTCAAGGGATACCGGGAGTTTAGGACCACGGTGGTGCCGGGGCTCAACGACGAAGTCGAGGACATAAAAAGCGCGGCATCCGCAGTGCCGTTTGCGGACAAGTACGCGGTCCAGCAGTTCCGGTCCGACTTCGAGACCCTCGACCCAAAGTACAAGACGCGCCCCAACACGCCGAAGGAAAAGCTGTTCGAGCTTGGGGCCGTGGCAAAGGCATACGTCGCCAACGTCGTAGTCAAGACGCTCGACGGCGAGTTCAAGGTATAGGCCCTGGTTCTATGGACTTTGCAGACGCCGCGAAGACGGTGGAAAACGCCAGGAACGCCGGGAAACTGGTGGTGCTTGTCGGCCGGTGCCGCGTCAAGTACGAGGGCAGGGCGGCGTCGAAAATCAGCGAAGGCGACCGGCTCGTAGTCATAAAGGCCGACGGCTCTTTTTTGGTGCACCAGGGCGCGAAAATGGCGGCGATAAACTACCAGGGCCCGGGCTCCGCAGTAAAGTGCGAAGTCAACGAAGAGAACAAGGAACTGATCATCACCAGCAGCAGGCCGGTGAAAAACGCGGCGAAAAACAAGCCGAAAATCAACGAGAAGATAGAAGTTCACTTTTCGGGAATCGCCTTTGCGGGAGCGTTCGGGCTGAAGGACGACGAGCAGATAAAGGTGTTCGGGTCGGAGCGGCAGCTTTCGGACCTGCTGATGGAGGATTTGAATTTGATAGAACCGGGATTGCGGCCGCTGCAGAAGGAGAGCGCGCTTGGAAAGGGGATAGTCGACGTGTTCGCCGAGGACGCGAAAGGAAGGCTGGTGATTATCGAAGTCAAAAGAAGGAGCGCGCAGCTTGACGCCGTATCGCAGCTTTCAAGGTACGTCGAGGAAGTGCGGCAGAGAAAGGGGAAAGAAGTGCGGGGAATTTTGGTGGCGCCAAGTGCGTCAGAATCGGCGGCGAAGATGCTGGAAAAGGCGGGGCTCGAGTTCTTCAAATTGGATTACGAAATTGGGAACCCTTCGGCTAAGATAAAGGGGCTCCAGAAGAAGCAGAAGATTCTTGGGGAATACTGATTTTTAGAAAGTTAGGCACTACATTTGCCTCGCGAGTTAGGCACTACACGCCAAAAGTCACATCGAGCGCAGCAGCTTTACGCGCTCTTCGATGGGCGGGTGGGTGGCGGTGAGGTCGTCGAGGCTCGACTTGACGGGGTCGACGAAGAACAGGTGCGACACGGCCTCGTTGACTTGCATGTTGCCCTTGTTGGCGCCGCCGATTTTCTCCAATGCAGAGGCCAGGCCCTCGGGATAGCGCGTGAGCTGGACTGCCGAGGCGTCGGCCAGAAGCTCGCGCTTTCTTGAAACTGCGGCCTGGACGAAGCGGACGATTATGGGCGCGAAAATCGCCAGGACGAGGCCGATGATTATCAGGAGGACGCCGCCGCTGCCCTTGCGGTCGCTGTTGCCGCGGCCGCCGCCGAACCGGTAGTAGTGAAGCAGGATGTCCGAGAGGATGGCGACTACGCCCACCATGACCGCGACGAGCGTGGCGAAGCGAATGTCGTAGTTGCGCACGTGGCTCATTTCGTGGCCGATGACGCCCTCGAGTTCCTGGCGGCTCAGGCGCGACCACAGGCCGGTGGTGACTGCGACGACTGCGTGCTTGGGGTCGCGGCCGGTTGCAAACGCGTTCATTTCAGGGGAGTCTACCACGTAGACGCGGGGAACGGGCACGCCGGCGGCGATTGCCAGGCCCTCGACCAGGTTCTGCAAGTGCCTGCCTGCCGGGTTAGACGTGTCCAGGGGCTTGGCGCCGGTGGCGGCGATGACGATTTCGTCGCAGTGGTAGTACGTGACGTAGGAATACGCGGCGACGAACAGGAGAGTGAAGAACGTGACTATTCCCGAGCCAAGGCCGCTGAAGATTTCGGCGAACACCCAGACGAGGGCGAAGAGCACGACTACGACGATGGCGACGAGGAGATAGGACTTGCGCTTGTTGGCCTGGATTTCGTTCCAGAAGATGCGCTTGTCGGCCGGCTTGGGCGTTTCAGGCGGTTGGGGGGAAGCGGGCATTTGGAAAAACGCTCACCGAAAATGATTGGCTAGAAAGTTGGGAAAATAAAAAGAGGAAAACGGGGAAAAAGACTGAGGGCCCGGAAACGGGCCTTAGTCGGAAATCTTGTAGTCGGGCTTCCTGCGCTCGGATTCCTCGACCTTGAAGAACGGCTTGGTCTGGCCCTTGCCGAACAGCGAGGCGAACAGGGTGCCGGGGAACATCTGGATGGTGTTGTTGAATTCGAGGACCGAGTCGTTGTAGAACTGGCGCGCGTAGGCAATCTTGCTCTCGGTTCCCGACATTTCCTCCATGGCCATGCGCATGTTGTCGTTGGACTTCATTTCGGGATAGGCCTCGACGCGGGCCTGGAACATTGCCATGAGCTGGTCGATCTTGACGTTGGCCCTGGCCTTTTCCTCGATCGTGCCGGCCTTCGACAGGCCTTCACGGGCGGACGCCAGGCCTTCGAACAGCTCCTTTTCCTGCTTCATCACGCGCTTGGCTGCGGCGATGAGGTCGGGAATCAGGTCGAGCCTGCGCTTGAGCTGGACGTCGATCTGGGCCCAGGCGTTGTCGATCTGGTTGGACAGGACGACGATTTTGTTGAAGTAGTAGATTGCCATGCCGACGAAGGCCACGAGCGCGGCGACTACGACGAGGCCCAGAAGGCCAAGACCTGCGATTATTTCCCAAGCCACTTGAAACCACCCCTTGCAATAGAATTGGAAAAATCAGGGAAAAAGGAAATAAAAAGGAGAAGGTTTTGGGCTTCGGGAGCGGAAACCCGGACTATTCCACCCACGGGCCGTAATAGTTGCGTTCGGGGTACGGCAGCGCCACCGAGGCGAGGCTCGAGAGGTCAGAGAGGGAGTTGGCCTTGACGAACTTCTGGGAGACGGTGTAGAGAACGTCGTTGATGTAGGCCGAGCGCTCGACGTCGGTGCCGTATCCAAAGTAGTATTCGCCGGACTTGGCCAGCATTTCGGGCGTGGCGTGCGAGACGCGGCCCTTGAGGGAAAAGCCGTTGGCAAGGTCGAGGTTGAAGACGTAGGCGCCCTGGAACGTGTGGTCGCCGTAGGTCTGGGAAGTCACGCCTCGGGGGTATTTCGCCTCGTCGATTTCGGCGAGGGAAACGGGGATTACAAGCAGGTTGCGGGCCTTGGAGAACAGGAAGGCCTTGTGGTCGAAAAGGGCGTTGGAGTCCGTGCCGCGGTCGCCTATCTTGTAAGAGAACAGTTCCTTGGGGGAAGAAACGTCGGAGACGTCGAACAGCGAGAGCTTGACGCCCTGGTACCAGGCGAAGTCGCCTTCCTCGGCCGGAACCGCGTCCTTGCCCAGGCCGATGAGGTGCGTCTCGTCGTAGGGGTGCAGGTAGTCGGAGTAGCCGGGAATCTTGAGTTTGCCAAGCAAAGTGGGGTTGGTGGGGTCTTCGAGGCCGATGACGAAGAGGGGGTCGACTTTCTTGAAGGTCACCAAATACGCGCGGTTGCCCAGGAAGCGGGCCGAGTAAATGGTTTCGCCGGGCGCTAAGTCCTCGAGCTTGCCTACGAGTTTCAGGCCAGAGTCGAGGACGTAGACGTTGTTCAGGGCCGGAGTCTCGGTCGCCGAGCGCCAGACTTGGCCGATTGTGGTGGCGACGCGGAAGTATCCGTTGTATTCGTCCATGGAGAACTGGTTGAGGACGTGGCCGGGCGCCTCGCCCTTGCCGAGGTAAGAAATGGAGTCGCCGAGGCCGAACTTATGGATTATGGTCTGTTCCGAGGCTTTGTACTGCTGTTCGCGGATTTTCTGCTCCTGGTCGTAGATTTTCTGGTAGAGGTCGGAGCGCTCCGAGTCGTCTGAGACTGCGTTGAGGAATTCCTGCGCGACCTGGATTTTCAGGTTGTCCTTTCTCCAGTCCGAGGCGTCGGAAGAGTCGACGGCGGCGAGCTTTTCGTTGGCGGACTGGGAGAACTTGTCCTTGAGGACGTCGTAGTACGGCTGCCAGAGGGGATAGTAGTAGGACGAGCGGGTGTAGGTGATGTAGGCGTTCTGTTGGGAGACGAAGATGTTCTGGCCGTAGTCCATCAAGACGACTTTGCGCGACTCTTCCTTCGAGACGTCGGACAGGTCGAGGCCGACGACGGTGGTGAACTGGTAGGAATCGAAGGGGTAGTCGAAGTACGAGACTTCGGCGGGCTCGACGTTGCGCAGCTTGCCGTCGACGGCGTAAAGGGGCCGGGGAAGGGTGTGGTAGGCCTGTTCCTGGAAGACGGAATAGACCTTGCTGCCGATCATTCGGGAAGTGACGTACGAGCCGCGGAACTGGATGGTCTTGACGAGCAGGGGCTTGGTGCGGTCGGAAACGTCGTAGATTTTGACGAACGACGACTGGCGGTAATAGGGGTAGTAGTCGGGGCGCGCAATCATGCCGGCGACTGCGGCCATTTTGGAGACCACGGTTTCGACGGGCTTGCCCGCCTCCTGTTCGAGGGGCAGGACTATCGGGGCCCAGTCGAAGTTGTCGGTCCCGAAGGCCACGAGCTTGTCGCCGTTTACGAAGACTTCGGAGAACTGGTTGCCGCTGTCGTTGACTACGGACAGGAGCCTGGCCTCGGACGCGGGATAGGCGCGGAGAATCATGAGCTGGCCGTTGGAAATAGTGTAGATATAGGAGCCATCGGTCTTGAACTTGTCGGCTTCGTCCACGCCCTCGACCTGGACGTTGGTGGAAGAATAGTCGGGCGCGGCGGCGGAACCGGCCGCCTCGGAGACTGCGGATGTTGCCGCCATGGGCGCAGGCATCGAAGTTAAGACGCCCTTTGCCATGCTGTCGCGGTAGTAGCCGTAGTTGCTTGCGGGGGAAGCGGACTGGAGGAAGGAGGAGACGTCGGACCACGACGTGAAGGTCTTGAGGTCGGGGCCGGCTTGCGACGGGCCTACCGACGGAGTGGGTGAAGCGATTGGCCCGGCCGGGGGAAGGGCCCTGCCCACAAAGAAGAGAGCGGCAATGAGGAATACTATAACCGCGATTATGCCGAAAGTCTGCAGCGAACTGTCCTTCTTCATGAAAACCACCTATGAGAAAGTGAGAACGGGGGCGCTTTTTAAGCGTTTTTTATCGTTCGGAAAAAACCGAAGACTAGAATGAGGGGAAAAGAAATGGAAAAGAGGAAAGGAAAAGGGAAACGGCAAAATCAGCCGATGGGCTGGGGCACCGAGCCGGGGATGCCTTCGACTTTTTCGGGAACCGTGCCCTTGAAGTTCATTTTGCCGCCCTCTATTGAGAGGGACTCGACGGAAAGGCCGGGGTTGCGGTCGAAAAACCCTTCCGACACCTGGTTCAGCAGGTCCTGCGCGGTTTTGAGCTGGTCGCCGGAGACTCCCACTCGGCCGGCTTCGGCGGAGTCCATTTCGAAAGTGAGGCAGCGCGGGCCGCAGACAGTGGGCTTGGCCTTGGCGTAGATTGGACCGGAAAGCCGCGGGTCGACTGCCGTGCCGGACGCTTCCACCGTGCCGTCGGAATTGAACCTGACCTGGATGTCCTTGACAAGGCCGGATTTCTTGTTGCCCTTGTTCAAAAGCGCGGAAAACTCCTCCTGGGAAACGACTGCGTCTGCAGGCACGCTGCCGGAAACCTTGTGGGGGCAGCCCAGGCAGACGTCCTCCATGTTCTCGATGGTCATTCCGGGAAGCTTGGCCAGGAGGGAATCGTAGTCTGCTTCGGTGTAGCGGACGCCCAGGTCGCGGGGCTTGTTCGTGCCCATCAGGTCCGAGACGCCGGGAACGAAGCCCATGGCGCCCAGGGCGAGGACGACGACGAGGAAAATGACGACGAGGACTATGCCGATTGTCTTAAGCAAACCCACGCAAACCACCCCTTGCGAATCTCGTATTCTTCGGGCAGGCTTTTAAGCAGTTGCACGAAATAAGACGTTGCACGGAAAAGAGTGCACGAGGCAAAGAGGCAAATGAAGTTTCAAGTCACTGGCGAAATCGCGGCGAAGTACCCCAACACCACCATCGGAATGGTGTGGGGCACGTGCCCGGCAAACGATTTTGCGTCGGAAGAATTGAAGAGCGAGTACGAGACGGAACTGGCCGAGGCCGAGAAAATTGTGCGCGAGACTTTCGACAGGACTCCGCTTGCCGAGCACCCGCGGATTGTGGCGTGGAGAAAGATGTTCCGGTCGTTCGGCGAGGACCCGACGAAGAAGAAGTCCAGCGCCGAGGCGCTTTCCAAGCGGATTTGGAAGGGCGACAATTTGCCGAGGATCAGCGCGCTTGTGGACATTTACAACTTGGCGTCGGTAAAACACACGCTGCCGATGGGCGGGTACGACTTGGCGAAAATCCAGGGCGGCATAAGGATACGGTTTGCCAAGGAGGGCGAGCAGTTCACTCCGCTTGGGCCCGGCGAGAAGGAAACGACGAACGAGGGCGAAGTGGTGTATTCCGACGACTTGCGGGTACTGACGCGAAAGTGGAACTACCGCGACTGCGACGAGTGCAAGATAGACGGGAACACGAAGCGGTTTGTCCTGTTCGCCGAGGGCGCCGAGGAAATCGAAAAAAGTGCGGTGGAAGAGGCGACGGCGTTCCTGAAGAATGGCTTGGAAAAATACGCCGGGGCAACGTGCAAAAGCGCGGTGTGCGGGGCGGCAAGCGCCGAAGCCGAACTGGAGTAGAAAGAAATGGACGTTGCCATTGACGGAAGCGCGGCGGGAACCGGGCTCGTGGTTGCGTATGCAGTCATTCAGAACATTGAGAACAAGCGCAACCGCAACGGGAAAATGGAACGGATGGTTGGAGAGCTTGAAGGCAGAATAAGGCAAAACCCCGATTCTTTTCTCGGACTGCCGGCAATCAAGGCGTACGAAGACTTTTTTTCAAACACCAAAAGCGCGTTGCCAAGCACCGAGCCGGGGCCGAAGATTCTGGCGCGGCTGGTGGCGGAAAACGGGCACTTGCCGAAGATTTCGAGGATAGTGGACTGCATGAACGTGGTGTCGATAGAGACGGGCCTGACGATGAGCGCGTGGGACGCGGACAGGGTTGCCGGAAAAATAGAATACCGATTTTCAAATGGCGGGGAAAAGTACTGGCCGTTCATGGGCGAGGAAACCGAGTTGCTGCCTGGCGAGCTTGCGGCGTTCGACGACGACAAGTGCCTGTGCCTGGTGAGGTTCCGCGACTCGAAATACGCGCCGGTGACCGTTGAGACGAAGAACGTCGTGCTTCACGTGCAGGCAATCCGCGGAATCGCAAGCGAACGGGTACAAAGCGCGCTTGACGGATTGGAAAAGCTGGTTTTGGAGAACGCGGGCGGAAAAACGGCCGAAAAAACCACGGTGCGATAAATGAACGCGCGCAGGACTACGGGAAAGGCACTGTTGGCCGGCGCGGCCTTGTTCTTCGCGGCCTTGGCTTTTTTGGAAGCGATTGAGCCGGGCTATGACCGGTTCGCGCAGGTAATCAGCGACTTGGGGCTTGGGCCCAACGCGTGGGCGTTCAACGGGCTTTCAATGGTGGCTGGCGCCGGGCTTGTGGCAATGGCGTGGCTCCTTTTCAAGGCGCGTGGCGACGCGGTTTTTTCGGCCTTGCTTGCGGCAGCCGGCATCGGGCTAGTGGGAATAGGGACGTTTACGAAGAATGTGTGGCCAATCCACCAGGTTGCCGCGTTCGCCACTTTCGTGGCCGGGCCGCTGGCGGCGGTTTGGTCGGCGAAAGGCGGAAAAGGCAAATGGAAGTTGGCGTTTGCCGGATTGGGGCTTTTGTCGCTTGTGGCGCTGGCGCTGTTCGCTAGCGGGAATTATTTGGGGCTTGGCCGGGGCGGGATGGAACGGCTGATAGTCTATCCGTTAATTGTTTGGGCCGCGCTTTTCGGGCGGCATCTGGCGGCTGGCGAAAAATAATCAGCCGCGCATGTTCCTTACCGCACTCATTTGCATGTCGTTCGTCGCCTTCATGGTGTTCGACATCATTTCGTACATCCGGCTCATGTCCGCCATTTTCTGCTGCAGCTCCTGCTGCTTGGCCTTGTCGCCGGGATTGGCCTCTACTTCCTTCTGGAGCGCGAGGACTTCGGAATTGAGCTTGTCGAACTTCTTGTCGGCGACGTTGTCCGTGCATTCTTCCGAAGAATAGGAATAGAATCCTCCCTTGATGTTGCTGCAGGGGTCGAAGTTCTCGGTGTTGTTGGCGATTATGAGGTGGCACTTGTCCTGCGGCGGG
>CAYVQS010000038.1:0-683 GCA_964453195.1 Microcaldota archaeon
GCCGCCCGCCAGCTTGGCAAGAAAAAGGCGTTCATCCGCCACGAGCCGTTCGAAGAGGCCCGCGTGTTCGAAAAGTCTTTTTCCTCTGAGAAGGAGGCGTCGTCCTACTGGCTAAAATGCCGGGAAAAAATCGAGGAATTCAACAAGATTCTTTCCCAGCGCGCCCAGAAGTTCGTGCAGTGCGACCCCGACGTCGTCCCAAAGGCCGGCAACTGGGTGCTTCGGCTCAAGGTCTTCCTCGGCGGGCCCAAGATAGTCCTCGGTGACTAGGCTTTTTGGAACGTTTCAGGCGCGTGGCTTCGGAACTTGGATTGGAACTGCACAGCGAAGGCGAGTTTCGCCCCGAACAGATTCCCACGCTCTACCGCGAACTCGTCGTGCGGGGCCGCGGGCTCACTCCCGTGGAAAAGGACCCGGGCCATTCCACGGTGGCGATTTCGAATTTTTCCCGCGACTTCGCCTCGGAACAGGCCGCCCGCGAATTCCTCCGCGAATACCGCGGGGTAATCGAAAAAGAGGCCGCCGAAATGTCCGTGCGGTCCGGCAGGTCGGCCGCAATAATTCCCGCGGTAATCGGCACCGGCTTCCACCTCCAGGTGCTGCTGGGCGGGGCGCGGCGCGAAAAGGCGTGAGAAGGAACCTACGTCCCTTCCTTCCACGAATTAAGGTATTCCTTCTGCTTC
>CAYVQS010000038.1:693-10057 GCA_964453195.1 Microcaldota archaeon
GTCGATCTTGATTCCCATTGCAGCAAGCTTGAGCCACGCCACGTCCAGGTCGATTTGCGCGGGCACGTCGACAACGTCCTTGCGGCCCTTGAGGGCGCCGCGGTTCTTGGCAATCCATTCGGAGCAAAGCGCCTGGTCCGCGAAGGACAGGTCCATTACCTCCGACGGGTGGCCCTCGGCGCACGCCAGGTTGACGAGCCTTCCCTGTGCCAGGAGAATAATGCGTTTGCCGCTTGCAAGCGTGTATTCGTCCACCTGCGGCTTTATTTCGCGTTTGGACTTCGCCATCTTCTCCAGTTCCTTGACGTCGATTTCCACGTCGAAGTGCCCGGTGTTGCAAATCACGGCATTGTCCTTCAGCAGGGAAAAGTGGCGCTTGTCGATTACGTCGCGGTCCCCCGTGGCGGTCACGAAGACGTCGCCGATTTTCGCGGCGTCCTCCATTTTCATCACGCGGAAGCCGTCCATCACGGCCTCAAGCGCCTTGACCGGGTCGATTTCGGTGACTATGACGTCGGCGCCCATTCCCCGCGCCCGCATTGCAAATCCGCGGCCGCACCAGCCGTAGCCCGCGGTCACGAACGTCTTGCCCGCCACCAAGCCGCTTGTCGCGCGGATGATTCCGTCCATCGTGGACTGGCCGGTTCCGTACCGGTTGTCGAAGAAGTGCTTGGTCGGCGTGTCGTTCACCGCAATCACCGGGAACATAAGCGCGCCGTCCTTGGCCATCGCCTTGAGCCTTATCACGCCCGTCGTAGTCTCTTCCTGGCCCGCGATTATGTCCTTCTGCAGTTCCTTCCTCGGCCCGTGCACCGCGTTCACCAGGTCGGCGCCGTCGTCCAGCGTGATGTGCGGCTTGACGTCCAGCGCGTTGTTCAGGCACTTGTAATAGGTGTCGTTGTCCATTCCCTTGATTGCGAAAGTCGGGACTCCCTCGGCCGCCAGCGCGGCCGCCACGTCGTCCTGCGTAGAAAGCGGGTTCGAGGCAGTCAGGCGCACTTCCGCGCCGCCGGCCACGAGCGTCCGCACTAGCACCGCCGTCTCCTTGGTCACGTGCAGGCAGGCGGCAATCCGGATTCCCTTAAGCGGCTTCTCCTTCGAAAACCGCGCGCCAATGCCCATAAGCACCGGCATCTGGCGCTGCGCCCAGTCAATCCTCTTCTTGCCCTCAAAAGCAAGCGCGGCGTCCTTCACAATCGATTCAGTCATTTCAAACCACCTGCAAGATCAAACCATACTACAAAAAGCCCAGTTATTTCTCCCCAAAACAATTTAAAGAAAGGCCCTCGCAGGCGCCGCGGCAAAGCCCCCCGTCCGGGCCGAAACCCCGCAAAAGCCCCATTTTCCCGCCCAAAACCGCCGAATTCGCCCTTTTCAGCCCCCCGGAAAACCCTTATTAACAAGTTCTGTGCATAAATATACTACTTGTTAATAGTAACAAAGTCGGAGGGTGGTTTGATGAGAGCCGGGCTTAAGGTGACGCTTGTCACGTGCGACAGGTGCGGCGACGAACAGCTTTGGTCCCAGGAGACCGTGACCGACGTCTGCGAGTCCTGCGACTCTTATCTCGTCAGGAAGACGATTTCCCCCGACGAGCTTCAGCGCGTCAAGAAGGCCGCAGGCGAAGCGGGCATAGTGTTTTCCGACTACGAGGTCTATTCCCTGCTTCCCAACGACTTGAGGAAGATCCGCGTGGAACAGCGCTCGGAGAAGAAGAAGCGCCTCGCCAACCGCGTGTCCTACAAGCCGGTCGGCAAGAGAAAGGCCAAGCTCAGGCTCTCGTACTAGCCTTTCATTTTATTTTCCTGTTTTTTCTCGCTATTTCCCTTATTACTTCGCGTATGTCGCCGTCGAACTCCCAGTTCGTCACGCTTTTTTCCGGGAAAGGGTTGGAGTGGACGTGCAGTTGGCCCGGCGGGATTTCAATCCTGTTTCCCGGCGTCATGACGACTTTTTTTCCGTCGACTATTCTCTCGCTTTTTCCATCTAGCTGTTCCAGCCTTTCGGCCACGGGTCGAGTGTGCGGTTCGAGTTTTGCGCCCGGATTCAGCTCCAATCTGCCCCTGCTTTTTTTCTCGTTGCATTCTTCGACGATTATTCTTCCGTGTGGAAGCGCGTATTCTCCTTCGAACATTGCTAGTCCACCACCCTTAGCCGGTTCCAGACCGCCTTTCTCCACTCGGTAATCCAGAGGATGGAGCTGGCGACCACGAGCGCGGCGGCCATTTCCCACCACGCGGGTTCGACCGTCTGGAACACTGCCTGCGCCGGCGCCCAGTAAACCACTACCATCTGCAGCACTGCTGCCAGGCCGACCGCGCCGATGAGGAACCTGTTCTTGAAGAACCCGATCTTGAACAGCGAATGCCTGTCGCTTCTGTTGTTTATTGCGTGGAAGAGCTGGAAGAAAATGATGGTCGTGAAGGCGATGGTCTGGGCGCGCCTGACCGCGAACTCGGATTCGGCGCCTCCCTCGACTCCCAGCACCCAGTAGAACATTCCAAGCGTGCCCGCGGCGACGATTATTCCCACGGCGGCAAGCCTGATGATTTGGCCCTTGGAAAATACTGGCGAGTCCTTGGGCTTGGGCTTGCGCTCCATTATTCCCTCGTCCGCCGGGTCGGTTCCCAAGGCAAGTGCCGGCATGCCGTCGGTGACCAGGTTCATCCACAGGATCTGCAGCGGCAGCAGGGGAAGCGGCAGGTTGGTGACCAACGCCGTGAAAATCGTGACCACTTCGCCGATGTTGCACGAAAGCAGGTACCGCACCGCCTTCATTATGTTGTCGAAGATTATCCTTCCCTCTTCGACCGCCGACACTATGCTGGCGAAGTTGTCGTCGGCAAGCACCATCGCGCTTGCTTCCTTGGCAACGTCGGTGCCGGCGATTCCCATTGCTATGCCGATGTCGGCGCGCTTGAGCGCGGGCGCATCGTTGACGCCGTCGCCCGTCATCGCCACCACGTGGCCGTTCTTCTTGAGCGAATTGACTATCCTCATCTTGTGCTCGGGGTTGACGCGGGCGTAAATCGCTATCTTCTCGACCATCTTGTCGAGGTCCGCGTCATTCATTTCCTCAAGCTGGGCGCCGGTGATTACGCGCTCGTCCCCCGACTCGATGAGGCGCAGTTCCCTGGCGATTGCCGCGGCCGTGATTTCGTTGTCGCCGGTGATCATGACGACCTTGATTCCCGCCTTCTTGCACTTCTCGATTGCGTCCTTTGCCTCTTCGCGGGGCGGGTCGTTCATCCCCCCCAGGCCCGCGACCCCCAGCCCCGCCTCGGCCTTTTCGTCGAACTTGGCGGGCTTTGCCGCGAACTTGCGGTAGGCCACGCCCAGCACGCGCAGGGCGTCGCCCGCCATTTCCTTGTTGGCGGCGAGTATCTTCTTCCGGTCGGCGTCGGTGATTTTCCTTTCCTTGCCTTTGTCGAGGATTTCCGAGCATTTTTTGAGAAGTATTTCGGGCGCGCCCTTGGACAGCATGACATGCTCTTTTCCGCGGCGGTGCAGCGTGCTCATCATTTTCCTCTCGGAGTCGAACGGCACCTCGTCCAGCCGCGGCATCTCCTCGCGCAGGTCCTCGGATTCGTACCCGATTTTTTCTGCGAGCACCAAAAGCGAGCCCTCGGTCGGGTCGCCGGCCACGTCGCGGCTCTTTCCCGAAACGTCGCGCACGAGCTTGGCGTTGTTGCACAGGCCGCTTGCCAGGCCGATTACCGAGAAAGCCGCGTCCTTAAGCGGCGAAGCAATTGCCTTGCCTCCGTCCTTAAGCTGGCCTTCCTTTTCATATCCCTTGCCAGTTACTTCGAAGAACTTTTCCCCCACGAACAGCCTGCGGACGGTCATTTCGTTCTTGGTCAGCGTGCCCGTCTTGTCTGAGCAAATCACGGTAGCGCTTCCCAGCGTCTCGACCGCCGGCAGTTTCCGTATAATCGCGTTCCTCTTCGCCATCCGCTGGACCCCGAACGCCATTGTGATTGTCACTACCGCGGGCAGGCCTTCGGGAATCGCGGCGACCGCGAGGCTGACGGAGACCAGGAACATTTCCACGGCCTCGCGGCCCTGGAGCAGGCCGACTCCGAAAAGGAGCACGGTGATTGCCGGTGCGCCGTAGCCCAGCCCCCGGCCTACCTGTTCGAGCCTCTTTTGCAGCCGCGTCTCCTCGTCGGGCTGGGACTGGACCATTTCGCTGATTTTTCCTATCTGGGTGTTCATGCCGGTCGCTACCACGACTGCGCGGCAGTGGCCCCGCGTCAGCGTCGAGCTCATAAATAGCATGTTCTTCTGGTCGCCCAGCACGGCCTGCTGCTTGGCGAGGGGTTCGGCCTGCTTCTTTACCGGCAGCGATTCGCCGGTCAGCGCCGCCTCCTGGACTTCCAAGTCCTTGAGAACGAGGATCCTGCAGTCCGCCGGCACGCGGTCTCCGGCCTCGAGGATGACCACGTCGCCGGGCACGAGTTCACGCGCGGGGATTTTCTTCTCCTCGCCGTTGCGCACGACTCTCGCCACCGGCGCCAGCATTTTCTTCAGCGCCTCGATTGCCTTCTCGGCCTTGGCCTCCTGCCAGTAGCCGAACGCGGCGTTGAGCAGCACAATCACCATTATTGCGATTGCGTCGTAGATTTCCTCGACCGAATGCAGGCCCTTGACGAACGGGAAGACCGAAGAGTATTCGAAGCCCAGCGCGGCGCTGACTATGGCGGCGACTATGAGTATCTTGATGAGAATGTCGTCGAACTGGTCGAAAAACCGCTGCAACGAGGTCTTGCGGGGCTTTTCCCTCAGCTCGTTGAACCCCTGTTCCAGCCGCTTTGAGGCTTCCTGGTCGGAAATTCCCTTTTCCGACGAGCCCGTCCGCTTCAGCGTTTCGGCGGCGTCCATGCGGTAATACGCGTCTGCAGAGCTTTCGACTTTTTCGGGCATTTTTCCCCCACCTTTTGGAAATGGAATTTGCTTTGCTCTTGTTAATTGCCGCGCTCTTTTATTCTCTTTCGTTGCCCAGTCGGCCCGCGCCCGGTGCCGAAAAAGCCTTTTATTTCCCTGCGCCCATCTTTAGTCGTTGAACGCCGAATGTACCCCCTGATTGTCTACGTCCTTTTCTCCTTTCTTGGAATCTACCTGATTGCCAAGGGCGCGGACTGGGTCACGGACTCCCTTGTCCCGGTTGCCAAGAAGCTTGGCACCTCCAACCTCGCCGTCGGCCTCGTCCTCGTCTCGATGCTGCTTTCCCTGCCCGAAATAATAGTCGCGGTATTCTCGATTTTCTCGGGCCACACCGGACTTGCCATCGGCCTCACCATCGGCTCCATAGTGGTCAACATCGGCCTCGTGGTCGGCGTTTCGGCAATGATCCGGCCCCTGCGCGCGTCGCGCTCGATGCTGCTGCGCGACGGCCTCTTCATGATAATAGTTGCCATAATCACCGTCCTCCTCGCCTCGGACCTGGTAATCACCCAGATCGAGGGCATAGTCTTCCTCCTTATGTTCGTGCCCTATATAGTCAACGTCTTCGAGGAGGAAAAGCGCGTTCCCCAGGACGAGCGCGCCAAGGTCGAGGACCACATCGTGATGTCGCTCAAGTTCGCGGGCCGCCTCGACCCCCACGAGTTCGCGCTGCACACGGGCCCGGCCTCGCTTACCCTGGGCACGGCCATGCTGGTGTTCGGCGCCTGGATATTCGCCGACGCACTCGTCAACTTCGCGTTCTTCACCAACCAGGCGTTTTCGTTCCTGTCCGCGGCAAGAATGGACTTTTTGATCGGCATGTCCCTCGGCGCGCTCGGCCCCTCGATTCCCAACATCGCGGCCGGCATCCAGGCCACGAACCGCGGCTACGAGGAGCTCGCGGTCTCGGAAACCATAGGCTCGAACATCTTCACGCTCCTGATCACGCTGGGCCTAGTCGCAATCCTGCATCCCATCGGCAGCCCGCTTTCGGTCGACCCGCGCTCGTTCTACATCAATTCCCTGTCGATGCTGTTCATGACCTTCCTGCTCTTTTTGTTCATGCGCAAGGGCTGGGTGCTCCGCCGCGACGGCCTCGCCCTCGTCCTCACCTACTTCGCAATAATCGCCCTCCAGTTCGTCCTCTCCTTCATCTATTGATTTTTTTGGCCGGATCCGCTTTCCCCGCAAAACGAGTTTCCCCGCGGTTGCCGCGCCGGGTTTCCCGGCATCTGCGCGCGTATTTTCAGTAAATGTTGCCCGGTTTCTGCAATCGGTTTTAAAGACTGCCGTACCTAATTCCGCTCAGCCACAGCAGAACGCTTGGTCCAGATTCTAAACTTTGGAGAGGGTGGGAAACTTGGTCAAAGTAGCCATCAACGGATTCGGAAGAATCGGCCGCAACGTGCTGCGCGCCGCGCTAAAGTCCGGCAAGTTCGGCCACGGCTTCGACGTGGTCGCAATCAACGACCTCACCGACGCCAAGACCCTGGCCCACCTCCTCAAGTACGATTCCGTCCACGGCGTCCTGGAAAACAAGATTTTCGTCGACGGCAACCGCATTTCCGTCGACGGCCACGAAATCCAGGCCTTCATGGAAAAGGACGCGTCCAAGCTCCCGTGGAAGGCGCTTGGCGTCGACGTGGTAGTCGAATCCACCGGCATCTACAAGGACAAGGCCGAGGCCTCGGTCCACCTTGCCGCGGGCGCCAAGAAAATAGTCATCTCCGCGCCCGCCAAGGGCGTCGACGCCACCGTGGTGATGGGAGTCAACGACGCGGCCTACGACAAGTCCAGCCATTCCGTTATTTCACTCGCGTCCTGCACCACCAACTCGATGGCGCCGCCCGCCTCGGTCATCAACAAGCAGTTCGGAATCAAGCGCGGCTTCATGACCACGTGCCACGCCTACACCAACGACCAGAAAATCCTCGACCTGCCCCACAAGGACCTGCGCCGCGCCCGCGCAGCAGCGCTTTCCATAATCCCGACTTCGACCGGCGCCGCCAAGGCAATCGGCGAAGTCATTCCCGAGCTCAAGGGCAAGCTCGACGGCCTCTCCCTGCGCGTGCCGACCCCCGACGGCTCGGTCACCGACCTGACGCTCGAACTCAAGACGCCCGTTTCCAAGGAAGAGCTCAACGCCGCCCTCAAGGACGCGTCGGAGTCAAGCCTGTCGGGAATAATGGAATACACCGAAGAGCCCATAGTGTCCTGCGACATCATCGGCAACCCGCACTCGTCCATAATCGACGGCCTGGCCACCATGGTGCTCAACGAGTCCGGCGACGGCAAGGGCACGCTCGTCAAGATCCTGGCGTGGTACGACAACGAATGGGGGTATTCCAACCGCCTCGTAGACTACGCCCAGAAAATGCTTTGATTTTTTCTTCTTTCCTCCTTTGCCTGTCGGTCGCATTGACGCGGCGAGAGGACCGGAGTCAAAAAAACCGCTTGAAAGGGTGAAACCAACTTTGGCCAACGACTTTCTTACCATCGACGACTTCGACTTTGGCGACAAGACCGCGCTGGTCCGCGTCGACATCAACTGCCCCGTCGACGACAAGGGCAGCCTGATGGAAAGCGAACGCATTCCCTCCCACGCCGCCACTCTAAAGGAGCTCTCGGAAAAGGGCGCCCGCGTCGTCGTCCTCGCCCACCAGGGCAGGCCCGGCGACAAGGACTTCCTCCCGCTGCAGCAGCACGCCGCGTTCCTCTCCAAGCGCGTCGGCAAGAAAGTCGAGTACATCGACACGGTGTACGGCCCGCCCGCGCTCGAGAAAATCCAGCTCATGCAGCCCGGCGACGTCCTCCTCCTCGAAAACGTGCGATACGCCGAGGAGGAGATGAAGGACGGCACGCCCGAAGAACTCTCCAAGACGCCGCTAGTGCAGCAGCTCTCGTCCGTCGCCGACGTCTTCGTCAACGACGCTTTTTCCGCCGCGCACCGGGCCCAGGCCTCGATGGTGGGCTTCGCCTACGTCCTGCCCTCGTGCGCCGGCCGAGTCATGCAGCGCGAAGTCGAGAACATTTCCCGCGTCGCCTTCAAGGCCGAGCACCCCAACGTCTACGTCCTGGGCGGCGCCAAGCCCGACGACGTCTACAAGCTGATGAAAAACAACCTGGACAACGGCAAGGTCGACAAGGTCCTGGTCTCCGGCGTGCTGGGCAACCTAGTGCTCATGGCCCGCGGCGTCGAACTTGGGCAAAAGACCTCGGACTACATGACTGCCAAGGGCTTCGACAAAATTTTCCCCAAGGTCCAGGAAACCGTGAAGCGCCACGGCGACAAAATCGTCGCGCCCCTCGACCTTGCCTACGAGGAAAACGGCCAGAGAAAAGAAGCCCCGGTAACCGCGCTTCCCGCCGGCACTAGCTTCAAGGACATCGGGTGGAAGACCATCGAGCTGTTCAAGAAGGAGATTGGTGGCGCCAAGTCGCTCTACCTCAAGGGCCCGCAGGGAGTCTTCGAAGAATCCCTGTTCGAGGCCGGCAGCCGCGAGACCATGCGCGCCATCGCCGCGAACTCCAAGGCCTTTTCCCTGATGGGCGGCGGTCACACCGAGGTCGCGCTGCAGAAATTCGGAATCGACAAGTCGAAGATTTCCTACGTCTCGCTTGCAGGCGGAGCGCTCCTCACCATGCTGGCCGGCGAGCCCATGCCCGCCCTCGACGCGCTTAGGCACGCCGCGCAGAAAAAAGGCTGGTAATTTCCTTTTCCGTCTTTTTACGTCCGTTTCCGGATTCTTACATCCTGGCCAAAAGCCAGTACGCGCCGATTGCCACGAGCAGCAGGCCGGGCCAGTTGTGCACGGGCACGCCCTGGCCGTCCTGGAACAGCAGGATAACGAACAGGACCGCCAATACCGTCAAAGGCGACAAGTGTCCCCTCTTCATAAACAGACCACCTTTTGGAAATCCCGAATATTCGCATTAAAAACAGTTTTGTTCCGGCCCGTCGGCCTACGGCCAAAAGAGGCAACCTGGGCCAAGACGCTAGCCTTTGTTGATCGCAACTTCGGCTATTTCGCTTGCCAGCTCCGCGATTCCCATTATGGAGTCGAGGATTACTCCGTACTGGAACGGCACGGCCTGGGAGCGGGAGATTTCGCGCTCGAGGTCGTCGCGGCGGACGTAGATTGCCTGCTTGGCGCCAAGCGCGGCGTTGGCCTTGGCGGCGTCGCTTTTCAGGAACGACTCCATCGCCGCCTTGTACATTTCGTACGTCTGCCTGTTTAGTTCCTCGGTCTTTTTCTGCACCTTCGCAGCCGCCTTGGTCTCCGGCGTCTCGGAGAAGTATTTCGCGACCCTCCCCAGCCGGTCCGCGATCTGCTCGACGTCGCGTATTACCAGCGCGTAGTTCATGCAGTCCGACGCGTCCAGGTCAAGTTCCCGCAGCAATGCCGCGCTGTTCAGCGCC
>CAYVQS010000039.1:0-9953 GCA_964453195.1 Microcaldota archaeon
GAAACCGGAACGGGAAGTTTGCGGGAAGCATTTGAAGCGGGTTTTTTGCCGGGCACGTCGTTTCCCTCCTTGAAAGATTTTTCCAAGCCTCTGACGGTTGCCTTGTTTATTAATCATTTCTTGCCGGAGAATTTTATTGCAAAAAACCGGCGCCGCGGCGAGAGGGTTTTTAACCGGGGGCGAGTCAGTCTTTCATGTCTTCGAGGACACGAAAACACCGAGCGCAGGCGGGGCTGGAGTATCTTGTCATCATCGCGCTCGTGCTCGCAATCCTGATTCCGATGGCGTACTACGCCTATGAAGAGTACCGCGTCCAGGCAGACTACGCCCAGGCCGACCTGGCGGTGCAGAAAATCGCCGACGCAATCGACCTCGTGTACTCCCAGGGCACCGGGTCGCAGACCGTGGTCGAAGTCTACGTCCCCCAGCGCGTGGAGTCCATCTCGCTTGCAGGCCGCGAAGTGCTTTTGAAGTTCAGGACGAGCGGAGGGGCGCTGACCGACGTCTACCGCGTGACGAACGCCAACCTGACTCCGGCCGTGCTGCCCGACGCCGAGAACGTCCAGCTGCTGGGCTTTAGGTACGAGGCCGACGGCAACATAAGCACGACAGTCGGGGGCGCTGCGCCGACTCCGACCCCAACTCCGTTGCCCGACGCGCCGCCCGCAGTGACGTTCTCGTTCCCGCCCGCAATGGCTGCGGGAAACATAGTATTCAACGCCACCTGCCTCGACGACCACGCCGTTTCCGGCCTCGCGCTGTGGGGCAACTTCACCGGAGCGTGGGAGCAAAACCAGACGAACGCCAGCGCAGTGACGAACGGCGCCAACTACGACTTTGCGCCGGTTCTTCTGACGGCGAGGGCGTATTTGTGGAACGCACGGTGCTGCGACAATTCAAGCCAGTGCAGTTACGGCGGCAACCAGACCTTGATTGTGACCGGCGCGTTCGACTCGGCGCCTACGGTGTCGCTGACCAGCCCCGCAGACGGCAACCAAAGCGAGCCTGGAACAGTAAACTTCACGTTCGTGCCCGCTGACGACTACGGGTTTTCAAGCGCAAGCGTATGGACCAACTATTCGGGAACCTGGGCGCTTTCGCAAGCCAACACCAGCATAGTGGCCAATGCAACGAACAACTCCATATTGTTCTCGATGACGAATGCCGGGACGTATGCTTGGAACGCCCGCGCGTGCGACAACGCGACGCAGTGCGCGTTCGCGGCAAGCAACAGGACCATCAGGATACGCGACGTGGTGCCGCCAATGTATTTTTTCAACGGAAGCAACGCCACGGTCACAGACACCGGCGAGGCCGTGCTTCACTTCGCTTTCTGGAACAATACCGTCGCGCTCTCAACGTACATTTTCTCGTACAACTACTCCGGAGCGTACGTCAACGACACGCCGGTCGCGTTCGACGCATCCAACTGGTCGAACGTCACGAAGGCCTATTCCGTCGAAGGGACGTACGGCTGGAGGATTTTCGCGAACGATTCAAGCGACAACTGGAACGCGACTGCAATTGCGCAAATTACGGCGACCGCGCCCGACTTCAACCCAACCGTGTCGCTTTCGTCGCCCGCCGACGGCTCGACGCAGCCGCAGGGCAGCATAAGCTTCCAGTTCGTGCCGACGGACGACCACGGATTCAGAAACGCCTCCCTCTGGACTAATTACACGGGAACCTGGGCGCTGACGCAGGCCAACACGAGCGCGGTGACGAACGCGACGACCAACACAATAGTGTTCTCACTTATGACGCCGGGAAGATATGCCTGGAACGTCCGCGCGTGCGACAACGCCACAATACCGCAATGCGCGTTCGCAACAAGCAACAGGAGCGTGAGAATAGTTGACACCACGCCGCCCGCATTCTTCTCCAACGCAAGCAACGTCACGACCGCGGCGCGCAAGAGCGCGGTGCTGCATTACGCGTTCTGGAACGACTCGACTGCTTTGAGCACGTACATTTTCTCGACCAACACTTCGGGCGCGTTTGTGAACGACACGCCGGTCGCGTTCACCGCGTCCAACTGGTCGAACGTGACGAGGACGTACCAGCAGCGGGGCTTGTGGGCGTGGCAGGTATTCGCGAACGACTCGTCCAACAACTTCAACAGGACCGGAATAAGGACCGTGAACATCACGCCGCTGACCGAGGTGATTTCGCTCAACATTACAAATGCAATCGACAACGGAACCGACGCCACGACGCAGGACACGGAGTTGGTGAACTCTAGCGACGACAGCCGGGCATCGATTGCGGGAATAACTTCGTCGGCTTTCCGCGCCCTGCTTGTGAACTTCACCGCGGACGCGGGGGCGATTCCTGCGGGCTCGACAATCAACTGGGTCAACACCACCACCGAACACGATGGAACGAGCCAGGTAACGAACAGGAACGTCTCGCACTGGAGCGGAACGGCGTGGGACTTTGACTGCAACCTTCCTGCGGCAACGGTGGATACAAACAGCACTTGCGTGCTTGTCAACACGTTCACGGAATCGTCGTTCAATCCGCTTATGTATATGGTTCTTTTCCGCGCGACCAGCGGCTCGAGGACTGCGGACGTGGACTGGGTCGGCGTCGACGTCAGCATCACCGGGTAAGTAGGTTTTGCGCGGCGAAGCAGCCTTTGACGGCGCATGCAGGAAAAAGCCGCGGCTCGGAAAATGCAAAAGAAGCTGCAGGGCGCGGCAATTGGAAAACCAGATGCACAGAAGTGAGAACGAAAAATGAAGCGTGCGCAGGTGGGGCTGGAGTTCGTGGCCGTGTTCGTGATGTTTTTGGCGCTTTTCGTTGCGATGCAGGTCTATTACTACGGCGAGCTGCAGAACGCGCGGGACGCGCAGGCCGCGGTGGGCGCCAAGAGGGTGGCGCGGGAACTGGGGCAGAAAATCAACCTGGTGGCGCGCACGCCGGGCGCTTCAACCGACTTTTTCGTGCCCCAGGCGCTGGAAATGGGCGGGTCGTTCGTGCTTTGGGTGTCGAACTCTTCGGTGGAAATTGACTGGGAAGGCGGCAGGAGCGCGGTGGAGCCTGTGCAGGCGGCGTTCGCAGTAAATTCCACGGGGAGCCAGCCTTTTGCGCTGGCGCCGGGATATTACTGGATAAACCATTCAAGCGGCGGAGCAGTGCTGTCGGCGAAGTGAATTGCGACTACGGAGACGGGCGAAACCCGGAATTGGCGGAAATCGGCTGTGATGGAAAATGATTGAAAGAGGCAAACGGGGGCAGGCGTGGTCGTTCGACGCGGTAATGGCTTTCCTGTTGTTCTTCATGGCACTTGTGGTCTTTTGGAACAACCGCGGCGACGTGACGGGCGCCGCCGGGTATTCGTTCAGGGAAATGGCAGTGCGGTCGGAAATGGCCGCGCACTTCCTTGCGGACGGGCCGGGAACGCCAATGGACTGGAACTCTTCCAACGTGCTGGCGGTCGGGCTGGCGGCGGACCGGGGGGTAATCGACGAGGACCGGCTGGCGCAGTTTTTGAACTTGTCGGCCTCGTCGCCGGAAACCGCCAAGGAGCTGCTGGGGACGGCGCCGTTTTCTCTCTACTTTGCAGTCAGTTATGCGAACGGCACGCCGGTGTTCGTCAACCGGCCGGCTTTCCGGGGATACGCAGTCTTCGGCTCTGCGGGCGCCGGGGACAGGACTGCGGCAAGCAGCGCGGCCGCGATTTACAAGGGCAACCGCGCGAAGGTGCAGGTAGTGCTGGGGCGGACGGAATGAAGGCGGCAACGAAGACGAAGAGGAGGGGGATTGTGTTCACGGCCGACGCGGTGCTGGCGCTGGTGGCGTCGTTGGCGTTCGTGGCGCTGCTGGCGAACAGCCGGCAGGCCAACGTCTACGACGAGACCGCGTTTTTGCGGCTGCAGCGGGTTTCGTCTGACTCGCTCAACGTGCTGGAAAAGGACGGCACGCTGGCCGCGTCCTTCGGGCAAAGCGACTCTGCGGCTTCGGCGGCGCTTGAAGCTTTCCTGGCACAGACGCTGGCCAACAACACTGCGGCGAGAATCAGGGCGGACTGGTACCAGTACAAGCCGCACGGCAACTGCGGGGGATGCAACTTGGACGGCAGCCTGCCGATAAGCGGCTTCTGCCGGTGCCGGTCGTTCAACACCTCGGCGGTGGTGGGAAATATCACGACGAGCTCGTCGAGGCGGATGGCGTACTACTACGACGGCACCGACTCGTTCGTGGCGCTGGCGCAAATGGAATCTTGGTTGAAATGAGCGTGAAAGAATGAAGCGGGGGTTTTTCTTTACCGTGACAATCGTGCTGCTGTTTTCGCTGCTGGTGGCGCTGGCCGGTCTGAGGACGGCGGATGAGAGCCGCGTGGCCGAAGTCAACGCCGCGCTGGTGGCGGCCAAGGCGGCTTCGGCGTGGGAGAACGTCGCCGCCCAGATTCCGAAGGCTGCGGGAATGAATGTTTCAAGGTGGGAGAGAAACGTCTCGGTTGCGGACTCGCTTCCGGCGCAGGGAACGGCGGCCTCGCTGGCGGCGGTGCAGGCGTTTGCAGCCGGCAAGTATTCTCCCGGGGGCCTTGGGATTTCGTTCGCGCCTTCGCTGGAGACGATTGCGCCGGCGATGGAGTTTCGGCCTACGGGGTGGAACTATTCGTATTCCAGCTGGTCGAAGAACGACCTTGGAGTGATGGCGCCTGTGGGCAATTTCTCGTTTGTCAGGAATTTGTCGGTGGCAATCAACGTGTCGAGCCACTGGTTCAAGAACGCGCCCAATTCGTCGTGCGGCGCCGACGTCTGGGCGGCATATGCCGGGTGCACGGGCGCGACGGTTTACTGCCTCTGGCTGGATTTGTGGGTGTGGGACGCGAACGGGACGTACTATCACAGTTCGTGCGCCCCGGTGGACGCGGGGCAGGCGAATTTGCTGGTGGTGCAGTTTGCAAACGCAACATCGCCCTTGGAGGGCCTGGGCCTGCAGTTCGGCCCGGTGCCAAGGGTTTTCAACACGAGCGTGGCCGGCACCGGAATCCGGGCGGCGGCGGGAACGGTTTTCGCATTCAACACCACGGCATACCGGCTCGCGTTTCAAACCAGGTTGCGTGTCGCGGATTCCAGCGGAAATTATTCGATAGAGGACTGGGCGAATACGTAAGTAATAAATGGGGCGGGAGAGTCATTTAGAGAGAGAATAAATGGAAATCGAGGAAAAAATCAGGACCCGGGCGGACCGGATGCTGGAAATAGTGTCGGCAAAGTCCAGCGTCAGGCTTTCCGAAGTTGCCGAGGCGCTGGCGATGACGCCGGACCAGGCCGAGAAAATCGCGCTTCTGCTTGAGCAGAACGGGTTGCTCGAGGTGAGGTACGGGCTGCTCGATGTTTCGCTGTCGCTTCCGGGCCAGATAAGGCGCGAGGCGGGCGCCGAAACAGCGAGGGCGGAGAACGAGGCGGTGCGCAAGTCGCGGGAACTGGAATTCGCCGTGATGACGTCGGAGAACCTGCTGGAGTTTTTCGAAAAAGAGGTGGAAAAGCGCTTCTCCGCGGCGAAGGCGCTGCTGGCGGAACTGAAGAAACGGGAGTTCACCGCCGCCGAACTTGCCGAGGTCGAGCGCGAACTCGACCTGGCAATCGGCCAGCTCAACGCGTTTTCGCGCGAAATCGAGGAACTCAACGCCAAGGAGCGCGAGTTCTTGAACGAGCTTTCCAAGTTCAGGAAGGAAATCGAGTCCCTCAAGCCTGCGCAGGAAACTAAACAGGACTTGGTGAAGGAAATCGCGAAAATAATTCCCGGCCTGCCCCCCGGCCCCGGGGACTTGAGGAAGACGCGGGCAACCGCCAGGTCTGTGGACTCGTCCGAGTTTTCCGAGCCCGAGACGCCTGAACAGGAGGAGGAAATGATGCCGGCAGCGGAGGCGAAGGCAACGCCTTCCGGAATTGCCGGACAGGACGGTGCTGCGCCTTCTGAAACTGCGCGCGGACAATCCGGCGCGGAAACCGGGCAGGCAGGGGGCGCGTTGGACAAGGACGCGCAGCTTTCCCGCGCGTTCGCCAGCCTGAAGCGGCAGGCGGAAGAAGGCGGAGAAGAGGAAGGGCAGTAGGCAAGTGATGTTCATGGCAACGCAACCGGAGCCGGAAATGAGGAAAATCAGGATCAGCGCCAGGCCCGTCGACGTCTCGGCATTCAGGGAGGACGAGGCGGTTGCAAAGATGCCTCTTGGCGAGAAGAAGGTGCTGGCGTCCTACGCGATTTCCAGCGAGGGCATTCCGGCCGAAGTCACGATTTCCAAGGCCAGGGGCGCCTACGTCCGCATCTACGAGCTGAGCAGGACGGGAATCACGAGCGCGACCAAGGCCGCGCTGGACTACCTGAAGGAGGGAATCGTCGAGGGAATCCAGATAAAGTCCGCGGAACTGCTGGACCCCAACGAGACCGAGGCAATCAAGGCACGGCTGGTCGCAAAGGCGCACGAGCTCGTGCGCGAGGAGCTTGGGGGGATGAGCACGGCCGAGGAGACCGTGCTGGTCGGCAGGCTGGTGCAGCAGATGCTGGGCCTGGGCGACTTGGAGTTTTTGCTTGCCGACGACCAGCTCGAGGAAGTGGTCGTGAACTCGGCGAAGGAACCGGTGTGGGTGTACCACCGCAAGTTCGGCTGGCTCAAGTCGAACATCAGGATAGAAAACGAGGACCAGATCCAGAACTACGCCGCCATAATCGGCAGGAAAGTCGGGCGGCAGATTACGACCCTGAACCCGCTGATGGACGCCAACTTGTTGTCGGGCGACAGGGTGAACGCGACGCTGGCCCCGATTTCCAGCCGGGGAAACACGATTACCGTGCGCAAGTTCGCGCGCGAGCCTTGGACCATGGTCGGGCTCATCGAGAACAAGACGCTCGACCTGCACTCGGCCGCGCTGCTTTGGCTGGCGCTGAGGTTCGAAATGAACATTCTCGTCGCCGGAGGCACGGCCTCGGGAAAGACGAGCTTCCTGAACGCCATGCTTGGCTTTACGCCGGCGGACCAGCGCATCGTGACGCTGGAGGACACGCGCGAGCTCGTGCTGCCCGAGTTTTTGAACTGGACGCCGATGAGCACGCGGCAGGCCAACCCCGAGGGAAAGGGCGAGGTCACGCTGCTTGACCTGGCGGTGAATTCGCTGAGGATGCGCCCCGACCGCATCGTGCTGGGCGAGGTCAGGCGCCAGGCCGAGGCCGAAGTGCTTTTCGAGGCCATGCACACGGGCCACGCAGTATACGCCACGGTGCACGCCGACGACTCGGAACAGGTGAAAAACCGGCTCGTCAACCCGCCGATTTCGCTTCCGGAGCAGACGCTGGGCGCGCTGCACCTCGTGGTGACGCAGTACCGGCAGAGGAGGACGGGCGCGAGGCGGACTTACGAGATAGGCGAGGTCCTGCCCCACGAGAACGGCGTCTCGATGAACGTCGTCTACAAGTGGGACTCGCGCGAGGACCGGCTGCTGAAGGTCGGCGAGCACATAAGGCTTGTCAACGAGCTCACGATGCACACGGGAATGACCGGCAAGGAAATCGAGCACGACATAGCGGAAAAGGAGAATGTTCTTGCCAACATGATGCAAAACGGCATCCGCGACGTCAACTCCATCGGGAGGCTCGTGGCGTCCTATTACGAGGACCCCGCGGAAGTGCTGGCAATAGTCGAGAAAAAGGGGAATTTGAGGGAGTTGCTTGGCTGAGAGCCCGCCAGTGCCGTTTTCCGTGCTTCCGCCCAGGATTGCCAACGCCCTGGCGAGGAAGATGGGCGGCGCCGGCGCGTTCGCAAGCTCGTTTTTTCCCCGGCTGCTTGAGAACCTGCTGCAGGCCGAAATAACGATGACGGCGCGGGAATACTCCGCGTTCGCAATAGTGGCCGCGCTTTCTAACGCGCTTGCCATTTTCCTCGTGCTCTTCGCAGTCGGCGCGCTGGCTAGGATTTCTCTGTTCCTGCCCGCCGCGCTTGCAGGCGTGGTCGTGGGCTTCGCGTCGTTCGCGACCATAATACTCTACCCCGAAATAATCGCAATGAGGCGGGCGCGCCAGCTCGAGGCCAGGCTCATTCCCGCGCTGCGGCAGCTTCTGATAGAGCTTCGGTCCGGGGTGCCGCTGTTCAACTCCATGGTGTCGGTGTCGTCGGACTACGGCGAAGTCTCTGACGAGTTCCGCAAGATAGTGAGGAAGATGGACTCGGGCACGTCGGACATCGAGGCCATAAGCGAAGCCGCGCGCCTCAGCCCGTCAATGCACTTCCGCAAGGTGCTGTGGCAGATGTCCAACGCGCTGCGCGTGGGGTCGAGCGTGGCGCCCGTGCTGGAGTCGATGCTGGAGTGGCTGACAGCTGAAAAGGTCGAGGAAATCCGCAAGTACGGCAAGGAGCTTTCGCCCATCACGATGGCGTACCTGATGACTGCGGTCATAATTCCGAGCCTGGGAATAGCGATTATGACGGTGATTACGGGCTTGCTTGGAGTCACCGTGCCCTCGACGGCGCTGGCGATAATATTCTTCCTGCTGGCGGTGCTGCAGATGTTCTTCATAAACCTCGTTGCGACGAGGAGGCCCGTGGTGTGAAATGCTCGAAAACGTCTACTCCCAGCTGTCCTCGCTCTTTCCAAGCAAAGTGGTGTCGAAGACCGAGCAGCTGCTGGTGCAGGGCGGGTTCACGAGGATTTCCACGCGCATCTTCCTCGGCTTCGCCCTGTTCTTCTCGGCCTGCATGACGGCCCTGATTTTCTTTTTGCTGTCCGCAGTGAACGCGGGCGCAGTCTACCAGATGGCGGCGCCGCCCGCGGTCTTCCTGATGAGCGCGGCGATGTTCTACGTGCTGCTTGAGACCACGGCGGATTCCCGCGCGCGGGAAATAGAGTTCATCCTTCCCGACGCGCTGCAGATAATTTCGTCCAACATCCGGGCGGGAATGACGCTGGAAAACGCGGTGTGGAACGCGGCGCGGCCGGAGTTCGGCGCTTTCCGCGACGAAATCAAGCGCGTGTCGGCAAGCTCGTTCGGCGGCACGCCGATCCAGAAGACGCTTTCGGACATGGCAAAGCGGGTGCGGTCGCCGGTGCTCGAGCGGTCGGTGGCGCTCATAGTGCACGGCATAGGCTTGGGCGGCGAAATGGCGCCGCTTCTGGACGAGGTGTCCAAGGACATCAGGAACGCCAGGCAGCTGGCGGACGAGATTGCCACGGCGACGATGACTTACACTATTTTCGTGCTCATGGCCGCGCTTGTCGTCTCCCCCGTGCTGTTCTCGGTCACGGTGCAGTACGCCAAGATGAACGAAAAGGTGCTTTACCAGCAGCAGTCGAGGCCAAGCGCCACGCAGAGCCTCACCCAGTCCGCGGGAATCTCTGGCTTCGGCCGGCCGTCCATCGCCCTGACGTCCGGCGGGATAAAGTCGGAGAGCGTCGAGGCCTTTGCAATAGCCACCATCGCGATGACGGCGTTCTTCGCGGCGCTGATTACCGAAATGATCAGCAGGGGGAATTTCTGGAACGGCCTGCGGTTCGCGCCCCTATTCTCGATAGTCGCGCTGGCAATATTCTACTTCGCGTCGTTCGTGCTGGCAAGCGCAATGGGGACAATCACAAGATAAGCCCGCGCTATGCGCCCAGAGGGGAGAAGGAAAAATTTATTGCCGAGCGGAAGCTGGAAAGAGTGAAAAGAAAAAGAAGAAACTGGTAAAAAAAACTATTCGTACTTGGCCTTGATGAAGCCGACGTCGATGTGGGCGATTCCGCTCTTGGAGTTCGTGTAGTTGAGCGAGATGGCCTTCTGGTCCATCTGGTCGCCGGAGTTGCCTCCGGTGACGAACTGGGAATAGACGCAGGTCGTGTTACTGCTTGGCGAAATCGTGGACGGCGAGCAGTTCATGGCTGTGGTGCCGTTGGAGAAGTTTACGGCGGTGATGGTGGTGCCGGCCTTGTTGTTGAGGACTATGACGAGGGTGCCGTTGGTGGAGATTC
>CAYVQS010000040.1:0-8913 GCA_964453195.1 Microcaldota archaeon
TGCTTTTTCATGAGAAAGAACAGGACTGCAAGCTCGGGCTTGGAGCGCTTGGAAAAGTTTTCGAGGGAAAGCGCCCAGAACGTCAGGGACTTCACTCCCGCCTCGGCCGCCCATTTCGTGGCCTCTTCGGCCTTTTCGAATCCTGCCAGGTAGGCGTTCTGGCTGGAAAACCCGGCCTTGCGGCCGAACCTGCGGTTGCCGTCGGGAATAATGGCTACACTGGCTATTCGCATAGGCTAATACTAGGGCAGGGCGTTTTTTTAACCGTTGCGGAGTAAAATCTAGGCTTTAATATCCTTTGGCGGGAACGGCTTGGCAGCCCTCCGCTTCGCAAAGGAAAAGACGGCGAACGGGAGGAAGGGATGCTAAAATGGCGGGCATACGGGATTCCAAGGGAAGGGTGCTTTGGCGCAAGTTTGAGCCGGCGGACACTGGCTGGAAGAAGTTCAAGGGCATAATGTTCCGCAAAAAAGTGGAAACGCCGCTTTTGTTCTCGTTCGACGAGACGGGCAGGAAGCGAAACGCCATACACTCGTTCTTCTGCTTTGCAAGGTTCGACGCGATTTTCATCGACGGGCAAAAGAAGGTGGTGGACATGGTGGGGAATATCGGCCCGTTCATTCCGCTGATAGTGCCTTCCAGCCCGGTCAAGTACCTGGTAGAGTGCGCGGCGGGCGAGGCGCACAAAAAGGGCGTGAAGAAGGGCACGAAACTGGTTTTCTGAGGCTCAGCACGAACCAGCGCTTGCAATGCCGCAGCCGGACTGGGAGGAGAAGATGTTTTGGCCGCCGTCGGTCTGCGCCGCGGCGCAAAGAAAATCGCCCTGCGTGTTCGTGCAGACGCGGTTGTTCGCCAGCGCGTTGCCTGTGGAGCCGGAGTAAAGGTACATCCCACGCAAGGCATTTGAATAAACGTTGTTGCCGGACAGGACGTTGTTGTCGGATTCATAGATTCTAAAACCGTGTTCCGTGCTCGAATTTACGGTGTTTCCGGAGAAAGTGCTTGAAGAGACGTACTGGATAGAAAAGCCGCCGCCTCCGCCGTTCCAGCCGTTGGATTCGGCCACGTTGTTAGACACGTCGTTTCCCGACGAGTCGACTATGAAAATCCCATCGTGACCGTTGAAACTTGCGATGTTGCCGAAAATGCGGTGGTTGTTATTGGGCATGACTTCGTACCATTCCAAATCTATTCCGTTAAAGTCGTTGAGGCTGGCGTTGTTGCCCTCGATCTCACTGTCCGAACAGTCGTAAAGGGATATTCCGTAGACGCCGTTGGAAGTAGCGTCGTTGCCGAGCAAAAGGCAGTAATTCGACTCGGTAATGCCCAGGCCTACGTCGTCGTTTGAGTAGATGCTGTTGTAGGCAAGAACGGTACTGTTTGCACGCGTCATCAAAACGCCTGACATGCCGTTGTGCGCGACGACGTTGCCCGAAATCGTGTTATTGTTCGAGGAATACACGTAAATTCCCGCGGCCGAATTGGAGACCGCATAGTTGTTTATCAGTGAATTGTTGTGGCAGTTGGAATAGACGTAGTAGCCGCTGCCGCTGCTTTGGGACGCGTTGTTGCTGACCAGGGTATTGTTATGCGAGCCCAGGTAAAGGTAGATTCCAATCATGTCGGAGTTGGCAACGTTGCCGGCCAGCGTGTTGTTCGAAGAGGCCCGGAGGTATATTCCGTTGCTGCTCGAAGAAAGCTTGTTGTTTTGCAGCGTATTGTTTCTTGAAGAGAGCAGGTACAGTCCCAATTCGAAATCGGTAACCACGCAGTTTTTGATGGTGACGTTCTCCCGGTTGTTGAGATAAATGCCGTAGTTCGTATCCGAAACGTCGCCGTCTATGAAACGGCCTGCGCAATCGAGGGTGATGCCGTCGGCGCCGATTACTATGCCGTTGGCCGGACAGTCTAAAAGGTCAGAGGAAAGCGACGCGCTCTGCGAAAGAGTCGCGCCGCAGGCCAACGAAACGGGCGGAAGCGGGGACTCGACTACAAGCGAATTGTTCGCTCCGCCGTCCCAGGAGAAATTATAGGTTCCCGCGGGAGGCGCTTGCCCGGAGCCGTCAGTCGACGCCACCTGGCCCGAACCCACCAACGCGCCGCTCGAATCAAACAACTCGAAAGAATGAGAATCCGAAACGTCGTTGAAAAAATACACCACGGTCCCTTCCGGAACACTGTGATTAATGCCGCCATATCGGGTGTACGAATAGCTTTCTGCAACGCCGCGACCCGCCACCCACCAGTCGGCGAACCCGGTCGTCTGGGAGTGCGTGGAAAAGCCCTGTTGCGCGCTCTGGCCTGCGGACGAAACGCTTGAGCGCAAAATCAGCAAAAGAACGATTACTACGAGCAGGACGCCGGCCACCACGAGTATGAACTCGAAAGAGTTCTGGCCGCGGCGAGACATACCTTACTACAGTAAACCGACGAATAAAAAAGATGCGCCTAAATGAAAAGACCACACACTACTCTGAAGCTAGGGACAGGGGTTCTTGGCGAAACCGCAGAAGCCGGGCACCAATTCGGTTCCCGAGTACTTGTTGCCGCCCAAGTCTATCTGGGCAATGCAAGCAGTGCCGTCGTAGGCCGTGTTGCAGAAATTGTTGTTCTTGTAAGAGTTGGTGTGGGCGGCCGAAAACGGCTGGTCGCCGGGAAGGTTGGAAAAGTCGTTGTTTTCGAAGAGGGCGCTGGAGGCGTCGAGGAACGATGCCCTGGTTGCGAACGAACAGTTGTTTCCAGTGAAGTTGGAGCCCGTTCCGAGGTCGTTGTTGAATCCCAGCGCAGCATCTCTGCTGTAGGACGCGTCGTTGTCGAACGCAGTGACGTTTTCGAAGGAATAGACTCGGATTCCGGTGCCCTGGCTGAAGTTGTTGGACGAAACCACGCCGTGGTAGACTCTGAAAAAGGCCGCCGCGTCGCCGCCTGTCTGGGTGAGCCGGTCGAACTGGTTGTTGGAAACCGCCAAGTACCAACTATATTCAATCCAGGCGTTGAGGGAACGGGAAAAATTGTTCCCCGACACGACGGAATAGTTCGCCCCCGAATAGTACAGCCCGCTCGGAGACGAGGAGAAATCGTTTGACAACAGCTGCAGGCCGTTTGACGAAGTGACGTAGATTTGGGACAGCCCCACCGCGCTGTTTTCCGAAATTACGGAATTGGGGGAGTTGTCAACGTACCACGCGTCGTACTGCGTCGGATTGCCGATGGTGTTTTTCGAAACCACGGCGTTGGGCATGCCGTACAGGCCGAAGCCGTAAGTGACTTGGTCCAGGGTGTTTGACGAAAAATTTAACGACGGAGAAGTCTCGAAGTAGAACTGGGGCGAGCCGCCGGGCACGGTGACGAACTCGTTGCCGAAAAAGACGTTGCCGGGGGAAGCGGACATGTAAACTCCGCTAGACGACTCCAGCCTGCCTTCGAGAACCGAGCACTGCGAACAGCCCTGCAAGAACGCCGCGTAAAATGTGGGCGAGCGGACGTCGGTGTTCTGCAGGGTGACGTTTTCGCAGGACGTGGCCTGGAAACCCGCGCCGTCGGAAAGCGTGGAGTCCTTTATCAGGACGTCCCTGGTTCCCAACAGGTCGATGGCATAACCGCCTGGGTTGGCGACCGTGCAGCCTTGCACGGACAGGCCGTCGAAATTGTTTGCGTAAATGCCCGCGGGTCCTCCGCCGCCCGTAATCGTGCAGTCGCTCACTTGTGCGTCGCTTCCTCCGTCGACGTAGAGCCCCCAGTTGACCGAGGAAATCGAACGGCCGCCACAGTCCAAGACCAAGCCATTGCTCGACAACAGCCGCACGCCCTCCACATTGGACAATGACACCTGGTTGTCCTGCAAGAAGAGGTTATTGGATGATTCGCCGTAGATTCCGGTCATGAATTCCGAGACGACGCAGTTGCGGACTACGACGTTGTCGGCGGACTGGACGTAGATGCCGTAGTCGCCCCATCCCTGGATGGAATGGCCGTTGCAGTCGAGGACTACGTTGTCGGCGGCTATGACGAGGCCGTTGGAGTTGCACCCGGTAACGTCGTTCGCGAGGGTCGCGCTCTGCGTCACGTTGTCGCCGCAGCTGAACGAGGCCTCGGGAGGCGGGGTCGGCGTCGGAGTGGGGGTGGGGGCGCCCTCGTCCACATCTATCGAGTTGTTGGCGCCGTTGTCCCAGGAATAGTTGTAGTCTCCGGGCGAGGAAAAGGAGTATCCCGTTCCGTCGAGGGGCTGGACCGTGCCTTCCTGGAGCGTCGCGCCCGTAGTGGAAAACAGCTCGTACGAATGCGGCTCGTTGCCGTCGTTGAAGAAATAAAAGGCCGAGCCGACGGGAATCGAAGTCACTACGCCGCCGCTTTTGGCGTCTGAAAAAGACACTGCGGAACCGCGGCCGGCGGCCCAGAAATTCGCCAAATCCGCTGACTGGGAATACGTGAGAAACGACTGGTTCACCTGGGAACCCGAGGAAGAAACCGTGGAACGGAGCAAAAGCATCGAAACCATGACAATAAGCAGAACGCCCCCCAGAACGAGAATGTACTCGAACGCGCCCTGACCCCTGCGGACCATTTTAGGAAAAGGGCTTGGCCGGTTATAAACATTATTGCGCCCGGCCGCGCGGCCTTTAAGAATTGCCAAAAGTTTAAGTAGTCGCCAAGCGTTGCAAATAGTGCCCGTTTCAGTGGGAAACCGGCAAGTGGGTGGGTATTGGTTTTGGCTCGCATTACTCTTAGGAGCGGCAAGTGCGACGAGTGCAAGCGCTGCCTCGAGCACTGCCCCCAGGAGCCGTCCGGCCTCGAGATATTCAACTGCCGCCAGTGCAACGCCGAGGAGGCCGCGTGCGCGGCCGCGTGCTCCTACGACGCCGTCAGGGAAGTCAAGGGTGTTCCCGCCATAGTGCGCGAAAAGTGCACGGACTGCGGCGAATGCATCGCCGCCTGCCCCTACAATGCGCTGCACCGCAACGCCGCCGGGCTCGTGGTCAAGTGCGACCTGTGCGCAGACGCCGAGAAGCCGCCGTGCGCCAGGGCCTGCCCGCAGGCAGTCAAGCGCGAGACCGACTGGCTGGGATGGCGCGTGGAGCCGGCCAAGACCTTTGCGCCGGATGCGGGAAACGCAACGGCGGTGGCGGGCGGCAGGTACTTGGTGCCCGACGACTTCGAGCTGTCCGACGGCGAGGAGCGGCTGCTCAAAACATTGCTGGAGAACTTCAAGGAAGAGGCCAAGGAACAGGACGTGCTCAAAGGCAGGGAGGAAGTCGGCGCCGCGCTGAAAAAGCTGCTGGTCAGCATTTGCGAGGGCAACAACATTCTGCTTGGCACGGACCGCGCCGGGAAGCTGGTGCAAATAGCGGAAATGGAGACCGCGGGGTACGGCGTGCTCGACCTGCTGCTTGCAGACGACGACCTGGAAGAGATTTCGGTAGTGGGAATAAACCGACCCATCTTCGTGTTCCACCGCGCAAAGGGATGGCTTTCCACCAACTGCATGTTCACCGACGAGAGCTTCGCGATAAACACCGTGAACAAGATGGCCCGATCCTTGGGGCGGCGCGTGACTTACCAGAACCCCAGGCTCAACGCCACGCTCGAGGACGGGTCGAGGCTGCACGCCAGCATTTCCCCAATCACGCTCAACAAGGTGGAAATCACCATCAGGAAATTCAAGCAGGCGCCGTTTTCGATTCCCGACCTTGTCGCGCTTGACACCCTGACTTCCGAGGCCGCGGCGTTTTTGTGGCTTTCGCTCTACGCCGACGTCTCGCTCCTCATCGCGGGAAACACGGGAAGCGGCAAGACCAGCACGCTCAACGCCCTGTTCGCGTTCATTCCCCTCGAGGACCGCATAGTGATTACCGAAGAAACTCCCGAGATCAGCCTGCTGCACAAGCACAAGATACGCATAGTGTCGAACGAGGAGCTGTCGATTCCGATGAAGGACCTGGTCAAGGACACGCTGAGGATGCGGCCCGACCGCGTCATCATCGGCGAAGTCAGAAGCCGCGACGAGGTCGAGGCGCTGTTCGACTCGCTCTTGGCGGGCCAGGCGCGCGGCTCGTACGCCACGTTCCACGCGCAAAGCGGCGCCGAGGCGCGGACCAGGCTGAAGGCCCTTGGCGCGCAGGAACAGGACCTCGCCGCAATAGACCTGGTGCTGGTGCAGCGCAGGATTCCCGTCTACGACCGCAAGACCAGGACGCAGAGGGAAATCCGGCGCGTGACCGAGATTTCAGAAGCCACTGCGACCGGCCTCAACCCGCTGTTTTCCTACAACGCGCTGAAAGACAGGCTCGAGCGCACGGGCAACGAGTCGCAGCTTTTGGAAAAAATCTGCGTCAACTACCGATCCACGAGGCCGGCGCTCAAGCGCGAGCTGAAGGAGCGGGAAAAATTCCTCGAAGCGTTCATGAAGGCGTGCAACGATTCCTCTAAGAGAAAGGATTGGTTTCCTGGGAAGTATGGGTTCCACTTGTTTGGAAAGGCGGTTGCGGCGTATCTTGCCGGGGAGAGGAACCCGCGGAAGATTGCCGAGGCCGCGAAGCCGAAAGCGGTTGCGAAGGCTGCAAAGAGCAAATCAGGGCTTGCCCGGCCAATCAAGGCCAGGGTAAAGCAGTCCAAGGCGGCAAAGCGCGCCGCGGCGAAGGCGAGCAAGGCGGCAAAGCGCGGCTTGAAAACCGAGAAGCGCGGGGGCGGGAGGGAAGAGCCGCGGCCGGCCCATCACCCGATTCACGCCAGGCGCGAGATTCTGAGGAAGTTCGGGCTTTCGGAACTGACTTAGGAGTAGGATATCCTGGTTCTTTTGGCCTGGGAAAACCCGGTGAAGAGGCGCACGGCGGCCGACAGGTCGCTTGATGCCGAAATCGAGGACAAAAGCTCGGCAAGCGTCTTTGGCTTTGCAAGTTCGCATTCCTGGGGCAGTTCGTCTTTTTCAAGCTTTATTCCGCCAAGCTCGGCTGCGAGTGCGAGCGCGGACCTGCGGCTTCCTATTTCGTCCACCATTCCCGCGGCCAGGGCCTGCTTGGCTCCGATTACGCGGCCGTCGAGTACCTGGGAGAACCGGGGCTCTACGAGCTTGCCTTCGCGGCCGGCGCGGACGTCGGACAGGAAGTTTTGGAACGTTTCGTTGGTGATGCCGGAAAGCAGCGTGCGCTCTTCGTCGGTCATGTTGCGGTAGGGCGCGCCGATGTCCTTGAGGTCTCCGGACGCTATGGACTCCTGCCGGACGCCGATGTTGGAGAGGAGCTGGGCGTAGTTGATTATTTCGAAGCGCGCGCCGATGCTGCCGGTCAGCGTGTTGGGGTTGGAGACTATTTCGTCGGCCGCGGCCGCGACGTAGTATCCGCCCGACGCGGCTTCTTCGCCCAGGTAGGCGACCACGGGCTTGTCGAAGTCCCAGATTTCCGAGAACATTTCCTCGCTTGCCACCGCCGAGCCGCCGGGGCTGTTGACTTCGAGCAGGACGGACTTTATCGAGCCGTCCGCCGAGGCTTCGTCGAGCAGGGCGGCGAGGTCGGACGGGGACGCGGCCTGTTCCGAGAACATGCCGCCGGCGGGCATTGGCGAAATGACTCCGTTGACGCGGATTACGGCGACGCAGTCGGGAGCGGGGATTATGCGGTCGGAGGAAGCGGCGGCGCCGATTAGAAGGACGACTACGAGAGCGAAGAGGGCGAAGAGACCGAGCAAAACGTGCTTGAGTTCCATGCAAGCCTTTAGGCCGCAGCCGATTATTAAAACCAGCCGCACGCGTTGGGAACCGGCCTGGCGCAGCGCAAGGTTTTTTTAGCGTTGGCCGGGTAACCTAGAACAGGGGGCAAGGGAAGAAAAGTGCTTCAAATGGCCGACTTGTTGTTTTCGCAGATTGCCCAGCTCGTGCTTTTCGTTTTTCCGGCCTACGTGGCCAACAGCGTGCCGGTCGTGCTGGGCGGCGGCGCCACGGTGGACTTCGGCACGCGCTTCGTGGACGGCAGGCGCTTTTTGGGCGAGGGCAAGACCATCAGGGGCTTTGTCGCCGGAGTGGTTGCCGGAACATTGGTGGGCCTGGTGTATTCCACGTCCAAAGTGGACGTGCTTGGTGTTTCCGAGCCGGGAGCGAAGATTACGCTGGCTTTCCTGCTGTCGTTCGGCGCGCTGGCGGGCGACCTGCTTGGAAGTTTCGTCAAGAGGCGCCTGGAAATCAGCGAGGGCGAGCCGTTTTTCGTCACCGACCAGCTGCTTTTCCTCGTCGTCGCGCTGTTGCTTGCGTTCGCCTACCGGCCCGAGCTTGCCATGAGGATCGGGCTTTTGGGAACCGCGTTTCTCGTGCTGTTCACGTTCGCCGCGCACCTGTTCTTCAACTGGCTCGCGCACGGGCTCAAGCTCAAGAAGGTGCCGTGGTAGAATGGCGAAACGCCCCGCCAAGCCGCGCGGCAAAGGAAGCGTTAAGGCAACGCCGTGGCTGCGCGAGGGCGAAAAGGAGTTCCTGGTCAAGTTCTTCGCGTTATTCGCCGCGCTCTACCTGCTTTTGCATGCAGTGGACGCGGTGCAGCCCACGGCCTCGGCTACTAAAGTGCTGAAGGACTCGGTGGCGTTTTTGGAGGCCGGGGCGCTGCGCAGCCTAGGGTTTCCCGCCTTGCTTGAGGGCAGCCGCATCACGGTGGGCGAAAACGCGTTCGTCATAGTCATAGAGTGCACGGGCCTGTTCATGGTGATGCTGCTTGCCGTGCTGCTGTACACCACGCCGGTGAAGGACGAGAGGCGGAGGCGCGCCATGCTGCTGTATTCGCCCGCGTTGTTCGGTTTCAACCTGCTGCGCGTCCTGTTCACGCTGCTCGTGGGGATAACCTCGGGGCCGGCGATGCTCGAGGCCACGCACTTTTCGCTGTGGTTCGTCGACCTGGGGGCGGTGCTGTTTTTCTGGGCGCGCGCGGCCGAGATAAG
>CAYVQS010000040.1:8923-9912 GCA_964453195.1 Microcaldota archaeon
ATTTAAGCCCGCAGGGGCACTAACAAATAGCGCTTTTTTTACCGACAACTAGCCCTGTCGTATAGTTGGTCAAGTATGCGGGCCTCTGGAGCCTGAGACAGCGGTTCGAATCCGCTCAGGGCTATTTATTTTTTCGTGGGAGGGGGTCGGCGGCCGACCAGAGCCGGGGGGAACCGGCGGTGCCCCCCATCGGCTGGTCTTCTGAATCCGCTCAGGGCTATCTTTTTTTTTCCCTATCGCCTAATCCTGTTTGCATGAAAAACAACGCAGACCTTTTGGCATTCCTTAAGGAAAACCAAGTAGTCGGCACTATTCTGGAATTCCGGGAAACCGTGCATTCGGTTGCCGAGGCGTCGGCCGCCGCGGGCTTGCCCGAGGAGAATTTCATCAAGACAATCATCTGCATCGACGAGCAGACTGGGAAGGCTTTTGCGTTCATCGTAGGGGGAACGGACCGGCTCGACTTGGAAAAGGCGTCCCAAGCCTGCGGCCAGAAGGTCCGGATGGCCAAGGCCAAAGAGGCGCTGGAAAAGACGGGTTACGAGGTCGGGGGCACGCCTCCGGTTGGAACCGGCATCCCGGTCTTTGTCGACGAGAAAGTGACTGAAAAGAACGCGGTCGTCGGAGGCGGAGGCAGCAGCAGGCATTTGCTCAAGATTGCGCCCTACGAAATAATCAACGCCGCCGGGGCATCGGTGGCTGAACTCACAGAAAAACATCGGATTTAATAAGCGCCGTCCTAATTTTCAAAACAAAGAGTGCTTGAAAATGGCGTCCACCCACCGCGTTGCCGAAGAGACCAAGCGCATGAAGAAAGGGTTCGCGCTTGACCGCAAGTGGGTCTACGTCATAATCGCGCTCCTCGTGCTGTACTCGCTTTCCATATTCGACTACATGGCCGTCGAGCGCCTGTCGCCTTCCGACGCCGTGTTCGAAACCCTGTGCACCAGCGTCTACGTCGACTGCGGCAGCTTCCCCAACTTCTCCAC
>CAYVQS010000041.1:0-9774 GCA_964453195.1 Microcaldota archaeon
AGCCTGCCGTTCTCGGTTTCGGCGACGACGAACTGGCCGCGCCGGACCGAGTTGTCGCTTACCACGAACGAGAACCCGCCGGTGTTCGGGCCTTCGAGCGTCGAGATGATAGTTCCAAGTGCCTTGGGCATGGGCAAACGTACCGTTAACCACTGTTTTGAATAAAAACCGGCCGCCGGCGGTTTTCCGGTGTCATTGGAAAAAAAGATTAACCCCCGGCGAGTCATGTTTTCCATGGCCCGGGGTCAAGGCGCGCTGGAATACATCCTGATGATTGCCGGAGTCCTGCTCACCGTGATGGTGTCCGTGCTGATTTTCCGCAACCAGCTTTCGGTCGCGGGCCAGGGAGTCAACCAGTCCGCGGGAATCGCCGGCTCGCTGTCGTGCATGCCGGCCGACGCGGGCGCGGCCTCCTCCGGCCTTGTGGGAAGCTGGCACCTGAACGAAAACGGCGGAGTCGCGGCCGTTGACTCGAGCGGAAAAGGCAACACCGGCGCAGTGACAGGGGGCGCGTGGGCAAGCGGAAAATTCGGGGGCGGCTACAACCCCGGCGGAACCGGAACCATTATCGTGCCAAGCAGCGCAAGCCTGAACCCGGCCGCCGGCCTTACCATCGAGGCGTGGATTTATCCGACCCAGTTCTCGGGCTCGTGGCGCAGGATAGTCGGCAAGGGGTATCAGCAGCAGTACGACCTGAGCCTCGAGGACACGGCTTTCCCGGCGTCTGCGTATTTCAACCTGAAAATAAGCGGCACAAATTACGAAGTGCTGTGCCTGGACTGCCTCTCGCTCAACACGTGGTACCATCTTGCCGCGACTTTCGACGGCACCACGATGCGGCTTTACGTCAACGGCCAGTTGGTGGACAGCGGCACCCATCCCGGCACGATGGACACGACGTCCAACCCGGTGGGCATAGGCTGCGGCACTTCGGGAAGCGCGCAACTAATCGGCACGATAGACGAAGTCAAGATTTATTCCCGCGCGCTTTCGCAGGCGGAAATCCAGAGCGACGCCCGCTGCTCTCCCCTGCCGGCCTAGTTTTGCCTGCGCGGGAAGCCGCGGGTTTCCGGAAGCGTTTTCCTCGCCCCGGACACCGGGGTAGGTCTAGCGTTTCTTCCGTGCGGCCTGGTCGATTTCCCTGACTATCTCCTGCATGAATTCCCAGTGCCGCTTCATCTGGAACACGACTATGAACGACACCGTGGCGGCGAACAGGAACAGGAACACGAAGAACGTGTTGCGCTCGGACTCGCCTGGAAACAGGTAGGCGGCGCCGGCCGCGGCAATGGTCAGCACCACCAATATGGCGTAAAGCGAGTTCTGGAAGTAGAGGATTATGCTTTCCTCGCACTCGAGTTCGGCCTCGAGCCCGGCGAGGGTGCCAGCCTTTACGCGATGCTTTGGGACGAAGTTCAGCCTCATGCCTTTTGCCTCACAGTTCCGCGAATTCGCGGTTTCCGATGTTCATTATCTTCTTCTTTCCCGCGGCCGCTTCGTTCTCGTGCACGTCCACGACCTCGCCTAGGAAAATCGTGTGGTCGCCGGCGTCGCATTCGCGGACCACCCTGCATTCGAAGTTCGCAATTGCCTCTTGTATTCCCGGCGCCCTGACCTGCCGGCACGGCAGCGGCGTCAGGCCGGCCGCGGACCACTTGTCGTGCACGTCCCGCCCGGAGTGCGAGCCGCAGAACAGGATGGCGTCGCGCATGGCATAGGAGGGCACGGCGTAGACAAATTCCTTGGAGTTCGAGATGAGTCCGTGGGAAAACCGCGTCTTGCCTATTGAAATTGCGACGAGGAAGGGCTGGAACGACGCCGGCATGTGCCAATCTATGGCAAGTACGCTTTTTTTGCCTGCGTGCTGGGAGCACAAAAGCGCGGTCTGGCGCGGGTAGAGCTTGTGGTAGTGCGGCGCAGCGGCAACGCTCATTTTCTTTTCACGCAACAACCACGCGGCCGCAATAAATAAGCGTTTTGAGCGGGGTTGAAAATCTATTTAAACGCCCGCGACCAAGTAGGGTGAAGAGGGGGTTTGCTTGTTCGACCAGATAGGCGCGTTTTTCCTTCAGAACCGGGTTCCGCTGTTTTTCGTCTACGGCCTGAGCTTCTTGTCGCTGGGCGCAATAATCATCTACAGCCAGAAGCGCTACGGGGGCCCGGAGACGTCCTACAAGTACTACGCGTTCCTCGACGCCTTCCTTTTCCTCGCGCTTTTCGGCGTGGTGCACGGCATCAACGAGTGGGTCGACATGTACGCAATCTTCCTCGGCTCCGCGGCCTCGACCGACGTGCTCGTGGCGCTTACCATCGTCGGCACCATCCTGCTCATCACGTCCTTCGGCTTCCTTCTCCAGTTCGCGGTGGAAATATTCACGGTCGAACAGCCCGAGCGCAGGTGGATGCGCGGCTTTCCCCTCGGCGCAACCATGATGCTGCTGTTCCTCGTGTTCTACGAGGGAATAATCGAGAGCGGACTGGCCGCCGGGGCCTTCAACACCGAGGTCTTTTTCGAGGCCTTTGCGGTCCACAAGATAGTGGCGCGGCAGACGCTGGGCTTTTTCGGCGCGTTCCTTTCCGGCCTGACGCTTTACTGGCTTTCCTCCAATTTCGAGAAACAGGGCGTGTCCTCGGCCGCGGTCGGCGGGACCAAGGCCCTCGCCGCGTCCTTCCTGGTTTACTCTTTTTTCACCAGCTTTTTGCGGGACCCGATTCTCGGCATCCCCTCGGAGGTTTTCCGCACGCTCCTCGCGCTGCTTGCCGCGATTGCCGCGTGGAGGATAATCTCGCTTTTCTCCTTCCGCATTCCCGAGGCGCCCAAGGCCCTGTTCGGCGAAAAGGCGATCACCCTCGCCAATGTCCGCGGCCTAGCCAAGCGCGCGGTCCTGCTCACCGGCGCGCCGGCGCTGATGCTCGCCAACAAGGCTCTTGGAAAAACGCCGTGGCAATTCGACAAGGACTATTCCCTCTCGGGCAACCCGAAGGAAGCGGACGCCGTGCGCATGTTCGCCATGGTCACGCGCCAGTACAAGGAAGTCCTCGGCGCGTCGGTCACCGTGGGTCTCGTGCAGTACGTGCTCAATAGCAACGACTAGTTTTTTTAGAGCCCCCCGGAGTTACTGGCTTTGTGGCTTATTCGAAGGGCCAAGCAGGTTTCTCGTTGACGCCCTGGGGGCCGGGCAGCTTCTTTCGGCCGAGCGTTTCTCTTTGCGAGGGCGTTACCTGAACGGCCTCGTATTTCTCCGGAGCCTGAACACCGACGCGGCGCCGGGGCCGAGCTTGTCGGTGATTTTCTGCCGCACGATTTCGAGTTCCCGCGGGTCGGCGGCCGCGCGCAGGTCGGCTTCTATCAGCACGGCGGGGTAGCCGTACTGCCTGTTGGTCTTCGACAGCGAATATACGAGCGACGCGATTTTCTCCTCCTGCCCGGCTTTTCCGCTCCTCAAAAACTCTACCCTGAGCGGCCGGTCGTATTTCACGGCCTGCAAATAAAGCGCGGCGATTCTCGCCGCGTATTTTCCGAAGTCGCGCAGCACCGGCGTGTCCTTCTGCGAGTAGTCGAACGCCGGCGTGCGCTGGCCCGGCTCCAGGACCGCATACAGGAACGACGAGTCGTTGGTCTTTGACAGGAAATCCGAATAAGGCGCCACTAGTTTGGCGGTGTCTGCGCCGGCCTGGAGCGAGCATATGTACTGCTTGGACCGAGAGTCCTTGACGATGCCGGCTATTTCGCACCCGGTCTCGTCCGAGAGCGCGAAAAGCCTCTTGTACCATTCTACCAGGGAGTCCCACCTGGCGCAAAGCGGGCTTTCCCCGGCAGGCTTTGCCATCGGCAACGGCACGATGGAGCCGTCGAGGAAGAGCGCGTCCGGCGAGTGCTTTTCCACCGTTTTTGCGGCGGTTGAAATTTCGGACTCGAGGCGCACGAGCTCCTTCAGCAGGTTGAATTCGTGGCTCTCAAGCGAGTACTCGACCGTGGTTTCGTGCGGCGGGAACGCCGACGGGAAATGGGAGTGTCCCTTGAGCTTGCCATTTTCGTAACGGAACACGGCGGCGCACGCGCGGCCAAGCACGAGGTCGACCGAGTGCAGCTCTTCGGCGACTATGCCGCCGTCCACCGCCGCGACGCTTCCTGAAAAAGGAGCGCCCTCTGCTTCGGGGAATGCCTTGGCACCTTTCACCGCCCGGCCCGCCTCTTCCAGCCCTTTCTGGAGATGGGCAATGTCCCTGACTGCCCTGTCGAGAGATGCGTGCATGGAAAGAGAAAAGGGGAAAAGGAATAATAAGCGTCCCCGACCATTCTTCCATTGTGCTCCTGAAAATGTTGGGAAAGCTGTCCGGCGCGTCGGGCTACAAGCAGGCGATAATCCTCCGCACCGACCTTGGCATGGGCAAGGGCAAGCTGGTCGCCCAGGGAAGCCACGCCTCCGTCGACGCCTTTCTCAAGGCGCCGCCCGCCGTGCGCGCCGCCTGGCAGGAGTCGGGCTGCGAAAAAATCTGCCTCAAGGCCGGAAGCGAAAAGGAGCTTGCAACGCTTTTCCAAAAGGCTAAAAACGCCGGCCTGCCTGCTTCCATCATTGCCGACGCCGGCCACACCCAGGTAGAGGCGGGGTCGAAGACCGCGGTGGCAATAGGCCCGGCGAAGGAGTCGGAAATCGACGCGATTACGGGAGAACTCAAGCTGTTGTGACGGAAAATGGCCCTTGAATTGGAAATGGCGTTGAATTCGGTCGAGTTCTTGGCGTGGCTGGCACTTTTGGGCCTGCTTTACTTCAACTATCCCGGCAGGCGCTTAGGCAGCTATTGGAACATCCTGGCCGGGTTCGGTCTCATAGCAGTGGTTGCCGGCCTGCACCTTGCGGAAATGCTGGTGCTGCAGGAGCACGCCGAAACAATAGAGTTCGCAGCGCATTTTCTTAACATGGGCGCGGCGGTCCTGCTGTTCCGCGGCCTGGTTGCTACGCACGAATGATTCCGTTGTTGGGGGTTTTTGGAAAATGGGTCTTGAAGTTCTGGTTTTCAGCGGGTTGGAACTTGCGGCCTGGGTCACCACCGTGCTTTTGATTAACTCCAAGTACACGGGCCCGCGCAAGCAGGCGTTCTGGAACATCCTGGCAGGGTTCTCGATAATGGCGTTCATTTCTGCGGCGACTTTCCTGGGAATGCTGGTTTTCGGCCCCGGGTTCGGGCTTCCCGAACCGGTGGAGTACGGCGCGCGCACAGTGGCGGTAATATTGCTGGCCTTCGGAATGATTTCGGCCTACCAGTAAACCCCCGGCTCTTTTCGGGCGCCCGGCTTTTTGGACAATCGCCGCAGCAAACCGGCAGGTTTAAACGCCGCGAAAAGATTTTCCGTTTAAGGGGGAGGGGGGTCTGGATGGGCGTCGAACTGCTTGTCTTAGAGGGCTTCGAGTTTGCCGCCTGGGCAGCCGCGATTGTGCTGGTCGCCGTCGGCGTGCTCAAGCGCAGGAAATGCCCCTGCCGGGAGGCGGTCGCGGCGTTCGCGCTGTTCGCGGCGGTTTCGGGCGCGGATTTTTTCGGCATGCTGGCCGCGGCCCCGAATACGAAGTTCCCGAACTGTTCGAACACTCCGCGACCTTCGTTGCCGCGCTCCTGCTCACTTATGCCGTTTTCGTGGAGCAGAAACAACCGAAGTGAAGTTTACGTGTGCCGCGGAAAATAGCGTTTTTGGCGCCGGCGCTCCTCTGCCGCTCAGGCGAAGTCGAGCCAGTCCTTGAAGTCGCGGCTCTTTCCGTGCACGGCGTCGAAGAACGCCTTTTGCACCTTTTCCGTGACCGGCCCGCGCTTACCGATTCCTATCTGGATTCCATCCACTTCCCTTACCGGAGTGACTTCCGCCGCAGTGCCCGTGAAGAAGAGCTCGTCCGCGGTGTACAATTCGTCGCGCGCGATTACCCGTTCCCGCACTTCCAATCCCTGTTTTTTCGCAATCTTGATTATCGAGTCGCGCGTGATTCCGCTCAATATCCCCGCGTCAGTAGACGGCGTCGAAATTTCGCCGTTCTTGACGAGGAACAAATTCTCCCCGGGGCCCTCGGCCACGAGTCCCTGCGAGTTGAGCACTATTGCCTCGTCGACTCCGCAGGCGCGCGCCTCCATTGCCGCGAGTATCGAGCCGATGTACTGGCCGGTTGCCTTTGCGCCCATGGGCAGGGCGGCCGAGTCGATTCTCCTCCACGACGACACCCTTGCCCGGATGCCTTTTTCCAGTCCCTCTTCGCCCAGGTAAGCGCCCCACGGCCACATGGCAATGGCGACGTCGACCGGCACTCCGAGGGGCTTGAGCCCCATCGAGCCGTAGCCGAAATACGCGATGGGCCTTATGTAGCACTCTTTCAGGCCGTTTTCCTTGACGAGCTTCTTCGTTGCCTCGCACAGCTGGTCGGCGTAGTACGGCAGCTTCATGCCGTAGGTGCGGCACCCGTTTTCCAGCCGCTTCATGTGGTCCTTGAGCCTAAACACCGCCGGGCCCTTGGGCGTGTCGTAGCACCGTATTCCCTCGAACACGCCGGAGCCATAGTGCAGGCCGTGAGTCAGGACGTGGATTTTCGCGTCGTCCCACTTCACAACATTGCCGTTGAGCCAGATGAACTTGGTCTTGGAAATCGCCATTTGAAAATCACCTTTTTGAAACCCAAGACTAGGCGCGTCGCTGGATAAAAAATTAGCGCTTCGGCCTTAAGTCAGCCTTCTTTCCACAGCAGCCGCTTCTTGTTGAGCAGCTCCTTAGAGACCGCCAAAAGCTGGGTGCTGAGCCTCAGCGCCTCGTCGGGCGACAGCCGGAATCCGACCTGCCCGACCGTGTTGTTTATGCGCACCGTGATGAGCCCGTCTCTTGGGAACCCGTCCTTGAGTTCGGGCGGGTCGCTTTCAATCCTCAGGCAGCTCTTGTGCGTCTCGCCCTTTTCGTCCTTGTACCAGTGCACCAGTTCGTCTTCGACGCTCTTCATTTTTTCCACCGTGTTCCGAAACAGGCCCCCGGGCACTAGTCCAACCCTAAAAACCCCCACAAACCGTTGCCGGCCGTAACAATTTCGCAAAATCCGCTTTTAACCCTCGGCGGGGGTGTTTTCCGGTGAATTCTCGAAACTAGTCCGGCCGTCTAGTCCTTGACAAAACGCCTTCCAATCTTTCGGCGTATATAGCGGTTGCGGGCACAAGATTATTGCGGAAAAAACCCGCAAGGCCAAGAATCGAAGGGCCGGGACAGGGTGAGGAAAAAGTTTCCGGCCTGCGTTCGGCTTGGAACGAGGGTGGGTGGAAAAGCGAAAAGGGGAAAGCCTCGAACGACGAGGAAAGTTTTGAAGGAGAAGAAAAAACAATCGAAAGCACCAAGAAAGATGAAAATCTGGCGAGGTGAATGAGAAGCAAGTTTTTCTCTTTTCAAAGCCTCGAAATCGTTGTGCTTTTCCACCGGGATTGGGCCTTTCCCGGGTAACGCGCGCCGGATTCTCCCGGGAAGGGCCGTTTTTTATTGCACGAGCCCTCCGGCTGAAGCGGAAGATTTTTTTGCCCCCGGGGCTCTTGGCGCCCGGGATTATTTCCTTGCCTTTGCCGCGGCTATGAACGCTTCGAACAGGGGCTCGGGCTTTTCGAGGCGCGAGTCGAACTCGGGGTGCGCCTGAGTGCCCATGAAATACGGATGCGTTTCCTTCGGCAGCTCCATTATCTCCATCTTGACGCCGTCCTCGGAAACCGCCGAGAACACCATTCCTGCCTTTTCCAGCCGCTCGATGTATTCGGGGTTGACTTCAAACCTGTGCCTGTGGCGCTTCTCTATCTCGTCTTTTTTGCCGTACAGTTCCCAGGCAATCGTACCCTTCTTTACCTTTTCTTTCTGGCCGCCAAGGCGCATGGTGCCGCCCTTTTCCTTGACGTCCTTCTGCTCGGGCAAAATGTCGATGACCGGATAATTGGTTGACTCGTCTATTTCGGTGGAATTCGCGTCCTTCAACCCAAGCACGTTTCTTGCATATTCTATTACCGCGAGCTGCATGCCGTAGCACAGCCCCAGGTATGGGATCTTGTTTTCCCGGGCGTATTTCACCGCGGAAATCTTGCCTTCGACTCCGCGGCCGCCGAAGCCGCCGGGCACTACCAGTCCGTCGTATTGCTTGAGCGCGTCCAGCGGCACTTTGCCGCTTTCCAGGCCCTCGGAATCCACTAGTTCCGCATCAACAAAAACGTCGTTGTGGACTCCGGCATGGCCCAGGGACTCGAACACCGACATGTACATGTCCTTGGCAACCGCGTATTTTCCGACGACTCCGATTTTTACTCTCTTGTCGCCTTCGGAGAGCCTTTTGAATTTCTTCACAAGGGCCTCCCATTCTTCGAGGTCCTTGTCCTTGAGCTTGAGGTCCAGTTTGTCGGCGATTGCCTGGGCCAGGCCCTGGTCGCGCAGCACGAGCGGGACTTCGTACACTGTGGAGACGTTGGGGGAGAAGAACACCTGTTCGGGAGAGACGTTGCAGAACAGCGCGATTTTTTCCCTGATTGCCTTGGGCAGGGGCTTGTCGCTCCTGCCGATGATGACGTCGGGCATGATTCCGCGCGCCAGCAGCGCCTTGACCGAGTGCTGCAGCGGCTTGGTCTTCTGCTCGCCGGTAATGATCGTGGGCACGAGCGCCAAATGAACGAAGAGTGCGTCGTGCTTATCGCTTGAGTATTTGATTTGCCGCGCTGCCTCGAGCACCATTTCGGACTCGTAGTCGCCTACAGTGCCGCCGATTTCGACGACCAGGACGTCGGCGCCGGTCTTCTGGACGGCGTGCTCGATTCTGCGCTTGATTTCGTCGGTGAGGTGGGGAATTAGCTGGATGGTCTTTCCGAGGAACTCGCCTTTCCTCTCCTTTTCGATGACTGCCTTGTAGGCCGAGCCCATCATGAGGTTCTGCTCTTTCACCGCGGTGATTCCGAGGAACCGCTCGTAGTTTCCGACGTCCAGGTCGCATTCGAAGCCGTCGATGGTGACGAAGCACTCGCCGTGCTCGAACGGGTTGAGGGTGCCTGCGTCGCAGTTGAGGTAGGGGTCGATTTTCATGGCGTTGGCGTTGACGCCCTGCGCCCGCAGCAATTTGGCAATAGAAGCAGCGATAATTCCTTTTCCAAGCGACGACAAAACGCCGCCGGTAACGAAGACGATTTTGGGCATGAACAATATGGGACTTTTGGTTATTTAAAGTCTGCGCCGGATTTTGGTTAAAAAAAGGGGCGAGGAAGCGCCGGGAGGCTTTTTTTCTTTGGCGAAGATTTCCAGCCTCGCCGGCGCTTAGAATGAGCGTGATTTCAGGCGTTTGCCCGCCGCGCGGTGCGGATTCTGGCAATTGCCCGTTTTACTAGCGGGTTGAGCCGGTAAACAAGCGTTCCGCCCACGAATGCAAGCGGCAGGCCTTGGTATTTCCCAAGCTTCCTGGCCGGCCGCGCCCGCGCTATGCCGATTTGGGCAAGTTTCCCGATTTTCTGAGTCAAACCAGCCATGTCAACCACCATTTCTTCATTTTCCGGCTTTGCCGGAATTTTCCTTCAACAACTTTGCCGTTTTTTTTGTCTTTTTTTTGAAAAAGGAAAGAAAGGAAGGGGGCGTTTACTGTCCGAGGATGATTTTACGGCCGGACTGGAGACGGTCCTGTTCCATGGTGCGCATGCCGTCGAAGTACATTGCCAAGAACAGGCAGACGATTGCGATGAGCGGCGACGCGAACAAGAGCCAGAACCCGGCTATGAGCAGGGCGAACGTGTAGAGCCGGTAGC
>CAYVQS010000042.1:0-7289 GCA_964453195.1 Microcaldota archaeon
CGATTTGGTCACTATGCCGCAATGGTCTGCGCACATCGCCCGCGGGTAAACCCAGGCGGAAATCGTGAACTGGCTTGCGCCGTCCAAGGCGTTGATGTCTGGCGCCGTCACCACGGCGCTTGTGCCGTCGAACGACAGCGAATTGCCCTGCTTTCCCGAAGCGTCCCAAGTTGCGGCGGAAACGGCCCCGTTATTTTCGTTCCCGCTGTCGTCACTAGCACTGGTTCCGCTTCCTTCGTCGAAATGCCAGCTTGCCACAAGGCCCTGCGTGGTTTTCCCGATGTCGGTCGGCAGGCAGGTTTGCGTTTTTGCGGTCCCAACGCTTTGGTTGACGTTGCCGCCGATGCCGCCAAGCTGTCCCCTGATTGCCAGGATCACTACCGCCACTACGAGCAGCGTTCCGCCCAGCATCAGAATGTATTCGAACGCACCCTGGCCCCGTTTCCCCATGCTTGGGCTATGGCTGGCGGGCAATAAAAGAACTTTCATTGGCGGTAACGCGCGGGCTTATTTCATCGCTTCGAGTTCGGAAAGCAGGTTCCACACCATGGTGCGGGTGTGCATTGGCATGTTGATGTCGTTGCTGATTTCCTCTAGTGCGTAGACTGCGCCGCTGATTGCGGTTCCGCGGTCTTCGGTCTGTTCCAGCTTTTCCTTGGCCTTCTGCACCGTGGCCCTCACGTTGCGGGGAACGCTGGTGTCGTGCAGTATGGAGTCAAGCGTTTCGGCAATCTGTCTCAAGTCGTCATCCATTTCAAAACCACTTCCTTTATGCAGCTGTCTCTGTAAGCGTCCTTTCGATTATTTTCCTTACCTTGTCGGCCTCGTAGCCCATCCTGACGAGCGTGGTGTGGCCCCGCACGCCTTTTCCGGACTGTATGGTGTTGATTAGGCCCGCAGTTTCCAGGTCGTTCAAATATTCGCGGTACCATCTCGCCGTGCGGGGCTCTTTGCCCATCCGCTTGACTATGGAGCAGTATTTTTCGTAGACTTCGCCGGAGAAATAGAACTTTTCCCCGTTCTCCTCGAACAGCTTCTTGTAATGCACGTCGGCCGCCAGGCCCGCGATTGCCAAGAGGAGAATCTGCTGGTGCTCGGGCAACGAGGAGATGACTTCGTACGCCTTGTCCTCGTCCGCCATCTTGCGGGCGCGCTCGACTTCCTTGTCCGACACCTTTCCGCCCTTTTCCTCGGCGATTTCGCCTGCGCGCAGAAGCAGGTTGAGTGCGTACCTCGCGTCGCCGTTTTCGCCTGCGGCGACCGCGGCCGCCAGGTTCACCGCGCTCTCCTCCACCACTGCCTCGTCCTGGAACGCGTCCTTGAGCCTCTGCTTGAGGATTCCCCGCAGCTGTTCCGCGTTGTAGGGCTGGAACACCATTTCCTCCTCGCACAAGGACGAGCGGCTGCGCGTGTCGAGCCTGCTCTTGAAGTTCACCTTGTTGGAAATTCCGATTATGGACACGCTTCCCCGCGTGTTCTTGAGGTCGTCGTTGGCGCGCGTAAGCGTGTAAATCAGCGAGTCCAGGTCCTTGACCGAGTCGATTTCGTCCAGCGCGACTATGAGGTGCTTTCCCGCGACCCCGTCGCCCGTGCCCTCGACCCAGTCGAGGACCTTTTCGTAAAGCACCGAGAACGAGAACCCCGTCTTGGCGAAGTCGGGGTTGAAGTCGGAAATGCACTTCTGCAGGACCTTGTAGCGCGAGTCGTAGACGCGGCAGTTCATGTAAACTGCCTTTATCCTCTCGTTGTTCTCCTCGGAGAGCTCCTGCAGCACGCGCCTCAGCGTCGCCGTCTTTCCCGTGCCCGTCTTGCCGTAGACGAAGATGTTGTGGGGCCGCTCGTTCTTCAGCGCGGGCAGGATGGCGGTCATCAGCCTCGTGATTTCCTTTTCCCGGAAAAGCAGGTCGTCGGGGACGTAGTGCGGGCTGAGCACTTCCTTGTCGCGGAAAATGCTGCTGCCTTTCATCAAGTCCTTGAATTTCGGCATTTCAAAACCCGTCCGTTCACCGAAAACCCTTCCGTTTCCCAAAACCGGCTGCGTCCGGCCCAAGCCGGCGGCGCCCGGGGAAAGCCCGGCGTAGCAATGCGGTCATCCAACTAGAAAGCGGAGTTCCTGGCAATATTAGTGGAAGCGAGGTTAAAAAACGTTTTCGCCCGGCGGCCGGCAAATCCGGGCTGCAATTTCAAATCCGGGCTGCAACTTCCATTCGCTCCCGCATTGTTGCATTCAACCCGCATTGTTTGCCCCAAATCGGCAAAAACCGCGAAATTCGGGCGCGTTTGCGGCAATCCTGGAAGAAAAACGTTTTTATAACATTCAAGCATGTTTCTTGTCATGCCGTCTGTATTGGAGTCAGCCTATTTCTGGTGCGAGGACCGTTATTACGACCTAATGGATGCCCTGGACCGGTCGGGCGTCCCGGTCTATAAATACTTCATCAACCCCCTCGAATCCAACAAGATTCCGTCCTTTCCCGTCGCCGTCTTCTCCCTCGTCTTCCTGGCGCTTTTGCTGTTTTTGCTCTTCGGCTCGCCCGCCCAGTCCTCCGCCGTGCTCTCGGTCAGCGTGACGAGCGGCGGCAAGCCCCTGGCCGGCGCCAACGTCTCGGTCACAATCGGCGCCGAACTCGGCAACTTCGCAATCACCGGCAACAACGGCAAAGTCACTTTCCAGGACATTCCGACCAAGACCGCGCTCACGGTCGCCGCGTCCAAGGGCGGGGTGTCGGCCAACAAGACGCTCCAGCTGCGCGGCCCAAAGACCGTGTCGCTCGAACTCAAGAAAATCGGCTCGATGAAGGAAGGCGACTTCCTCCTCGTCACCGTGCTTGATGAAGAGGGCCAGGCGGTCGAGGGCGCCAAGATAGAATACTACGACTCCGACCTCACCAAGCTCGGCACATTGTCCTCCGACTCCTACGGCACGGCCAAAATCCCGTCCGACGGGGAGCGCGTCATGGTCTACCTAGACGTTTCCAAGCAGGGCTTCCAGTCCCAGACCGGCCAGGGCGTCTACATGTCAGCTCGTACGCACACCGTCCGGCTCATCCGCGTCTCGGAGCCTCCCATAATCAACCAGCTCGTCAGTGTAACCGTCAACGTCAAGAACGCCGCAGGCGCCGGAGTCAAGGACGCCACCGTCGTGCTCTACAACGCCGACGCCAGCCGCGAAGTCTCGCGCGCCAAGACTGACTCTTCCGGCAAGGCGTCGTTTGAAGACGCAGTGCAGGTCGGCACGTTCGTGTTCGCCAACGTCGAGTTCTACGACGCCGCCCTCTCGGCCCAGTACCTGGAACACCGCGGCTCCTCCGACGCCAAGAGCGCCGAGGACGACCCCACGGTAATCAACGTCGCGCTCAAGGCAAAGACCGCCGCCACCGGCACGGTGGTAATTACGGTAATCGACAACTCGACCAGCCTGGGCGTCGCCGGCGCAACCGTGACGTTCTACGACGCCACGTCCACAGATTTCTTCGCCTCCAAGCAGTCCGACTCTTCCGGCAAGGTGATTTTCGAGACGTCGAACAATTCCATAGTCCACGTCACGGCAATGAAGGACGGCTACCTGACCGGCGTCTTGTTCGGCGTGAAGTCCGGCCAGTCCAAGGAAATCCGCATAGTCCCCGTCTCCAAGGCCGTGACCACTTCCGTCATTGCCAACGTCACCGAAGAAGGGCCGTCCGGCGACATTCCGGCGGAAAACGCTACGGTCGGCCTCTACTATTCCTTCACTTCCGAGCCCTACGTCCTCTCCCTGCCCGCCAAGGTTTCCGGCGCCGACGGCAAGGCGTTTTTCGGCCCCGTCGACCCGTCGGTCGAGCTAATAGGCAAGGCCTCGAAGGGCCCGCAGCTCGGCTATTCCTCCGAGTTCCACGCCCTGCAGAACGCCACCAACATCACCATCAAGCTCGGCGTCGCCTTCGGCAACGTCTCCGTCACCGCCCGCGACTCGTTCAACACTTCCAAGCTTCTCGACGCCCACGTCAAGGCAATTGTCGACGGCAAGTCTGTGTCGGAATGCGACACTAAGAACGCGTCGTGCAAGCTTTCGGTCCAGCTCTACCGCGGCTTCACCCTCGTCGCAACCGCCTCGGGCTACGAAACGTCCTCGAAGGAATGCGGCGCCGGTTCCGACATTTGTTCCTGGCTCACCCGCGCCTCTCCCGCGCGCGACGTCAACATCTACCTGCCCCGGCCCGGCCTTTCCGCCTACCTCGTCGAAGTCAAGGACTCGGACGGCAACCGCGTCTCCACGGTCGACCAGTCCGGCCTCGTGACCGGCCGCGTCAACCGCGGCAAGAACTATTCCCTGCACTTCCAGGTCAACGTGCCCAAAGGAATTGCCGGCCCCGGCAACCGCCTGCTGTTCCACGTCCGCGCAGGCCCAAGCGGCGCGGTTTCGGCGCAGGACTATTTCTTTTCCGGCGCGTCCAACTTCAACGGCTCCTCGTCCAACTTCCGCGGAACCTCGTTCACGACCGACTCGCTTGGCGCCTGCACCTCCAGCCTCGAAAACGTCCCCGTGACCGCTCCGTTCAAGTTCGTGGAATACGAGCGGATCGGCGGCGCAATTTTTGCCGGCTCGTTCGAAATAGTAGTCAACCTTTCCACCCTCAAGACGCCCAAGCAGGACCCGGCTGCTGAAAACATCCTGCTGGAATACCTGATAGCCGCCCAGGGCAACGGCACGCTGCGCGACCCCGTCGACCCGTCGCTTCCGGCCGACGCCGAGGCCGACGCCTGCCCAGGCAGCAAGACCGCCAGGACCCGCGCGCACTACCTGCCGTTCTCGTCCGGCCGCACTATATGCGACCCTGAAAAAGTCTTGGGCTGCATCACCCTCGACCACTTCGAATTCGCCGGCGCCTCGTATTCGCCCGACAACTTCGCCGCCTTCGAGGGCGAACAATTCAAGGCATTCTTCGTCACCGACCCCAGCGTTTCGGTCGCGGACAAGAAGATTCTGCTGAAGATAGACCCGGCGCCCAACTCCAACGCCACCGCCGTGGACCTGGGCGGAACCGAGACGCAGATGTCGTTCCCCGTCGCGTTCACGAGCAAGGTCGGCGGAAAGTTCTCGGGCTTCGTGGACTTCGAGACGCTTTCCACGTCGGCTTCCAGCGCCGCGTTCCTGAACGTCACGCTCTCGGCTCCGGAAAGCGCGTCGGTCAAGCCGTTCATCGCGAACTTCTCCTACACCGTCACCAAGCCGGGCTTTCTCCTGCCCCAGTTCCACGCAATCTACGACTGCAACGGCGCGCCCAGCTATTCCTCCTGCAAAACCAGCTGGCCTCGCAAATCACCGCCAACATCACTTTCTTGAAATCCTGCCAGGCAATCACGGGAATTTCGGGAACCTCGTCCCCAATCCACCTCGACGCCCCCGGCGCTCCTGACAACCGCAGGGAACTCGGCAACTATTATGTCTACGACTTTGCAGTTGCCGCAGGCGAGGAAAAGAAAATCTGGATCATCGCCAGCCCGGACAAGTTCACCGCCCCCGGGTCGAATGAATGCGACGTCACGGTCGCAGGCGCGACTCCCCGCGGCGTTTCATCGAGCTTCTCCACCATCCACTTCGAAAACATAGACTGCAACTCGGACGACCCCGCCGCAATCACCGGCGGATGCACCCTCTCCCTCGTCCCGACTCCCGACTCGCCGCTTTGCAACGACTGCCCCGCGGCGACGGCCCCGCAGACCTGTGCAACCGAGTGCCCGTCTGGCCAGACTCAGGCGCCATACCCGGACTGCACTTGTTCAGCAACGCCCCCCGCGTGCGCCGCGTCCTGCTGCGCTACGTATCCTAATGACCAGATAAGATACTCTCAATGCTGCCTTGGTCGCTGCACCTCTACGCAAATTACTGAGTGCATTTCTTCATATACCACTTGCCACGCCGCTGCCAATCCATCCTCGTCATCTTCGTCTTCTCAGTCTTCCTCGTCTTCGTCGCCGTACTCCTGCGCCCACGACGATCCGCTTTGCTGTTCGGCCTGTTCGGAGACTCGCGACGTGGGGCCGTTCAAGCGCAACATGACCGCATCGTTCTACAACCTGCCTGCGGAATTCCAGCTCGTGGCCGGCCAGCCCGAAGGCGCACTGGCGGGCTTCAACGCCGAGCTTTCGTGCGGCATACTCGCCGACGCCGGCTATGACCAGGAGCTTAGGACCGCCCTGGACACAAGCAACAACACTTCCCGCGCCTGCAGGTTCCGCGACGTGTCCGACGCCGAGGTGGAAGTCGGCGCTGTTTCCGCCAGGATAATTCCGCCCGCCGGCGTGAGCGTGCACAGCAAGTTCGGAAGGTGCGACCTTGGAATCACGGACTACGGCCAGAAGCCGCACGACTGGGGCTCCAACGTGGCGCACTTCATAATCAACTCCAGCGGCACTTTCGCGCTCCAGGACACCATTATCCTTAGCCTCTCGCCCCTGATTCCGTCCAACACGCTTTCCCTGGTGTTCGAAAACCAGATGCAAAACGCCCGGACCGTGAAAATGGCGAACGGCGACTGCTTCGCCCTCAAGGACGGCGCCGGCGGTTCTGTTTCCGAAATCCCGTCGGGCAGGACCACGCTCTACGCTTCCTTCAGGTACGACTCCGCGTCGCCCCAGTGCGCCCGCTACGCCCCGCTATCCGGCGCATCCGACTACAATCTGGACTACGTCTTCGACTTCGACCCGGCCAAATTCCCCGCCCAGGAATCGCCCTGGCTCAATATGACGCTGTCGTGCGAAGAATGCTCCGGCACCACCCACGCCAACGCCTACACTGCCGTGCGCCTTGCCAGGGTGCCGCATTCCGGCCAGGAAATCGCGCTCACCACAACTCCAGTCCAGCCCGCCGACTTTACCGACACTTCGACCACGCCTGACACGGCCTACGTCGAGGGCTCGACCAAGGTCTATTACTCCACCCAGCCCCTGGCGCTCGTGGCATCCAACAACATCCGCACTACAGTCACTTCTTCCGGGAGCCCGACAGAGGACACCACTTTCCGGGTAAAGCTTGCCAACGCCGCACTCGACACGGCGGAACTCAACGCGCCTGCGTCCCTCGCGGTCCTCAAGCGCTTCTCCGCATCGCACGAAGTCGCCGCGTCCGAACGGCTCAGCGCAAGGCTGCCTCCGTCCGAGTTCGTGACAATAGGCAACGCCTGGAACTCCAATCCCAATAGCCCGACTCCGGGCCAGTACTATGGCTCGATGGCGACGCGGCGCGACATCTGCCCCGTGCTCAACCGGGCGTACGAAACCGTGGCCGTGAACTTCGCCATCGACCCCGC
>CAYVQS010000042.1:7299-9551 GCA_964453195.1 Microcaldota archaeon
GGACACCAGCGCCGGCCAGGGTTATCGCCAGTTCTACAACATTTCCATCGCGGGCTTCAACTGCATAGGCGACGACCCCGCGCGCTGCTCCGTGGTTGACGCCCAGGACGGCGCCGTCACGTGCGTGAAGTGCGGCAGCCGCAACGAAATGGCGTGCACGACCCCGCCCCAGTGCGGCGACCCCGAAGACCCGTCCAAGCAAAACTACGTTGTTGACTCTTTAAACTTCTGCAGGTGCGGCGTAATAGGCCAGCCCTGCTGCCTTACTGAACCGCCAAAATGCGACAGCGCCCGCGCGCGCTGCGACTTGGCCAAAGCCACTGCCGGAATTCCGGGAGCTCCCGCTGGCACAACGGAAGAATCGTCAAAGTTCTACTGCGAGCACTGCGGAAGCCTCAACCAGCTCACCTGCGAGGCCGGCGGCTTCAGCGACCCCGCCCCGACCGGCTGCTTCGGGTGCACGTATCCCCGCAACGGCCTGTGCGGCCTGTGCGGAGGCCCCAACGAGCACCACTGCTTCGCCAAGACCGCCGACGAGCCAAACGGCTGCTATGACTCAGACTATCCCGGCGGCGAATGCGTCGCCCACGCCCAATTATCGGGAGAGAACTGCGCGTGCAAGTCCGGCTACACCAAGTCCGGCCGCACCTGCGTGGCCTGCGGCGGCGAAAACCAGCCCTGCTGCAACAACGGCATCAACTCCGCCTGCGACAACTCCGAACTCGTTTGCAGCGGTGGAACGTGCACTTCCGAAAAGATGTGCGGCATTCCGAGATCGTCTTGGGGCGAAAAGTGCTGGAACAGATATGTCTCAAGCATGAATGAGTATTGTAATGGCAATTTGAATCCATCCAGTGGCGATTGCCCCGGTTACTCCAGCGGGACTCCTTGCCAAAAGAGTCTCTGCTACGCAGGTTGCGGCGGTTCGTCCGAGTTCGATGACTTGCCTACGGGTACTGTCTACTGCGACATGAGTGCTCGGCCAATACAGGTAGATACTGCTGCGTGCTGCACTTCTTGTTGTTCGTAGAGCGGGTTTATTGATTCAGAAACCTTTTTAATAACCGTCCGCGAAATTGGTTTTGGCGTTTTAAAAGCAGGTAATTTGCGTTTTAGAAAGAAGGTGAAAAAAATGGGTGTTTTCGACAAGCTTGCCCACTCGCTGGGAATCAAGAGCGACATGGACGTCAACGACTTCATGACTGCAACCGAGGCCGAGGACGTCGACGTCATGCACCAACAGGCCGACTTCTACGTCAAGCCCATTGCGCTTCAGTCCGACGGCGACCTCAAGGTCGTCGAGGAAGAGCTCAGAAACCGCAACATCGTCCTCCTCAACATTTCGCCCATCGCCCGCAACGCGGCCAAGCTCAAGGAATCCGTCGAGCAGCTGCGCAGCTTCACCCGCACGTTCAACGGCGACATCGCGAGAATCGACGAGGACAAGATTCTCCTCACGCCGACCAACGTCAAAATCGTCAAGAGAAAACACTAGGCTTTCTCTTTTCTTTTTCTTATTTTGTTTTATTCCTTCCCCAGCGCCCGGCCTTTTTCGCCGGCCGGGGGTCATTTCCCGCGCCTGTCTTCGAGTTCCGCCGCTTCCCTCAGCAGGCGGATTGCGGCCTCGCGGTGCCTCAGCAGTTCAGGCAGCTCAGGCGCCACGGCATTGTTCAAAAACAGCACCTTGGAATGCAGCGCGTTTTGCGTGATTCCCGTGCGTTAATTGCGTCCGCCGCCCTTCCGATTAACCGTTGCAATATTCTCCTCATTTCAACCAAGAAATAGCGTGATTTTCCGGCAATAAATTGCTGCCGGGTTCAGTTCAGCAGACCGTCTTTCCAGTTTTCTTTCCGCGTCCAAGCGCGTCCTTCAACACTTTTATCGCGCACAGTTCGCCGCACATCGAGCACACCTTTTCGTCGCCCGGGCACCGCTCCTTTCTGATGCGCTTCGCGGTTTTTCCGTCGATGGCCAGCGAATACATCTTTTCCCAGTCCAGGTCCGCGCGCGCCCGGCTCATCTCAAAGTCTCTTTTTCTCTCGTCCCCAAAGCGCGTCAGGTCCACTGCGTGCGCCGCGATTTTCGACGCCGCGACCCCCCTTCTGACTTCTTCCACAGTCGGCAGCGCCAAGTGCTCGGAAGGCGTGACGTAGCAGAGAAAATCGGCGCCGTTCATGGCCGCGATTGCGCCCCCTATTGCTGCCGTGACGTGGTCGTGGCCCGCGCCTACGTCGCAGACAAGCGGCCCCAGG
>CAYVQS010000043.1:0-9224 GCA_964453195.1 Microcaldota archaeon
CTCCGAGCTTCCGAAGCTCTACGCAGCGCTCCGGAAATCCGGGGCAGAAATGGTTGTCGGCTCCCGCATGGCCGGGAAAAACGAGGGAATGCCGCTACTCCGCAAGTTCGGCAACCGGATTCTCTCCAATTTCGCGTCCTTCATGCTTGGCGTCCGGGTTTCCGACCTTTCAAGCGGCATGCGCGTCCTGCCCAAGGAAACCCTGCAGAAACTGCTCCCGCTCTCCCACGAGCTAGATTTCACGGTCAATATGACCCTCGAAGCCGCTTCGCAGAAAATGCTGGTGGTCGAAGTGCCCATCGACTACCGCCACCGCGCGGGCGAGTCCAAACTCTCCGCCAGCCGCCACGGCCTGATGTTCCTCAAGTCAATAATCCGCGTGGTCCGCGACTACGAGCCGCTGAGGCTTTTCCTGCCAATAAGCGGCTTCTTCGTCCTAGTGGGTGTCTTAGGCATGCTGCAGCTTCTTGCGCGCAGGCTCGGCGGCGAACAGTCGACAAGCATCACCAACGGCCTAATAGTCACCGGCGCGCTGGTCCTCTTCGGCCTGCAAATATTCTTCTTCGGCATAATCGCCGACATGATTGCCAGCCGAAACAAGAAATAGGCCCTGCGGCCCTATCGCACTAAGCGCCTTACTAGCCCCCCAAAGCGGCTTTCAGGGGATTGGCTCCAGCGCTTCTTCCAGTGCTTCACCTTTTCCGAAAAGTCTTGCGCGACTTTCTTGGGCAGTGCCGACTTGCATGCCAATCCGACAACGGTATGGGGGAACTCGCTTTTTCCCGCAAAATCCACCTGCACGTAGGTGAATTCCTTCAGCAGGCTCCTGAAGCCCTCAGGAGTGAACCTCCAGTAGTCTGAGGGATAGTCGTGTATGGGAAAATTCATGACCGAGCTTATCACAAGCAGCCCCCGCGGCTTGAGTATCCTGTATGCTTCCTCGATGGCCTTTGCAGGATGCTCGACGTGTTCGAGCGTGTCGAGAATCAGCACGGTGCCTGTGGACTCCGAAGGCAGGTTGATGTGGTGCAGGTTGAGCACGACGTCAACTCCGGGCCCGGTCTGAATGTCGGCTCCGACGTATTTTTTCCCTGAGAAAAGCGACCGCAGGTCGGCGAACCCCTCCTGCCCCGGCACCTGAAGCGACCCGAACTCGTAGATTGGCTCCGCTATGGGCAGGGTTTGCGCAACCATCTCCACGTATTGCTTTATCGATTCGCGCATGTAGTCCGACCTGTTTTTGAAAAGCCGAGTTTGGCCTGTTATTATAGAATAATGTTCTTGCGGAATGAATTATAAACCGCTTTTGCAGGCTCCTTTGGGCTATTCCTTCTTCCTGCAGATGGCAATTATCGATAGGCCTGCGAATTTTTCGAAGGGTTTGCCGATTTTTTCGAACAGCCACAGGAACCTGTCGAAAAACATCAGCTTTCCGCTTTTCAGCTCCTTGTCGCGCATTATAGTGCCGCTGATTACCCATCCGAGCAGGCCGAACGGGTTGGTGCTTTCGAGGGACTTGGTTTCGAATCCCGCCGCAGAAAGTTTTTCCGCGAGTTCTCCCTTGGAATACCTTCGGAAGTGTTTCATGTTCCGGTCGAGGTCGTTGTACGCCCACTGGTTCGCCGGCACCAGCAGCACAAGCGTTCCGCCCCGCTGCAGGAGGGTGGCCATTTCTTCGAGGCCGTGCACGTCGTCGCGCACGTGCTCCAGCACGTTCATGCAGATGACTGTGTCGAACTTCCGTCCGCCAAGCTTGCGGCGCGCGTCCTCTATTCCGGCGTGCACGAACCTGAAGTTCTTCTCCGACCTGAAGCGGCGCCTGGCGACGCGTATTGCCTGGCCGTCAGGGTCTATTCCCGTGAAGTCGCGGCCCCCGAAAAGCGCGGCAATGTTCCCTGTTCCGCAGCCTATCTCGATTATTCTCCCCCTTTTGACGTGGGGCGCGATTAGCCTGTAAAGCCGGGAATTGTAATTATCCATCTCGGAAATTTTCGAAAGCGTCCTTATGCTTGAGTTCATTTTACATTCCTCATGCAAAAACTTGTGCGCTTTGGACATCCGACAGGTCTAAGGGCTTTGGGATTCCTATTTTTTCTTGAGCACTACCCGCGCTTCCCAGAACGGCAGTAGCTTGCACAGGAATTTTTCTGTGAAGACGGGGAACCGGTTTGCAAAAGCGTCTACGAGCCGCGCGATTCCGGTGCTGCCGAAAAGCGCCTTGTAAAGCCCCGTTTCGTCATCGCTCAAAAATCGGAGCTTCGCGCTTTGCATCTTGAAGTCGCATTTGCCGTAGTGCTCCTTGCAGTCCCTGTCGAACAGCCCGAACGCGTACAGGGAAAAGCAGCGGCAATGCGTCGGGTTGGACCAAGCGGCCGGGCTTGAAAAATGCGGAACGTTTATCCAAAATTCTCCCCCCGGTTTGAGCGCGCGATAGGCCTCGTCCATTATTGGAACGATATCCAGGAAATGCTCCATGACGTGGTTCGCCCGCACGACGTCATACGACCCGCTTTTCACGGGCCACTTCTTGGTCAGGTCGAAGACCAAGTCGGCGTCCTCCGTGTTGTATAAGTCGGCTCCCGTGACCTCGTATTCCGCGCTTTTGAACTTGTGGTCCCCGCAGCCTATGTCGAGCAGTTTTTTCAATTCGGTTACCTCGCCATAATCTGATTGCCTTTACAATTAAAAAGTGCGGCCAATGGTCTTGCTCCAGGCAATTCGTACGACGCCGTCCCGTGGCAGCCAGGCTTGCTGCGTGTAGCAACTTGCTATTGCGGTGGGCGGCAGCAGCAATCCGTAGGTGCGATGGCAATTCTTATTATCTACTTTTGCTTGTATATGCTCATGGATTCTCTTGTGAGTCGAACTGGAGATGGGATTGAACTTGCTTTGTGCGACGAGCGCGGAAATCGCAGGCGCCTTAGCCGGTCCGATTTTGAGTTTATATATGATGCAATGTCCGACATAAAGCGGACGCCGTTCCGGCTTTTGAAAGCAAGCCTGGAAAGGCGCGATTTATGGTATATGGGCGCATTCCTCCACATAGTGGTAAAAGAGCTGCTGCTGAACCGGCGGACCCAGGCCGAGCGCGGCCTGCTAATTGGCCGTTTTATCGGAGTGGCAGGCGATTGGTCTTTTCTAGAACTGAGGTTTCGGGGCAGGGCGCTGAAAATTCCCCGCGCCATTTGCCTGCGGTATATTCCCCAGATAATCCGGATTTTCGTCAGAAACCAGTACAATCTGTCCGAGGAAACCGCCAAAGGCAAGGTAATAGTCGACGTCGGAGCCAACATCGGCATGTTTTCTGCCCTGAGCGTGTTCATGGGCGCCAGGAAAGTATATGCTCTAGAGCCCGTGCCCGAAACGTTCGAAATGCTCAAGAGCACCATTGCCCTAAACGGGCTTGGCGGCGTGGTCGTGCCCCTGAACGTTGCGGCAGGGGATTCCGACGGATTTGGCGAAATCAATTACGACTTTCCCGGAGACAGCCACGCCTCGATAGGGCTCTATCATAATAAAACGCCAGGACGCAGGGTTCAGCGCGTTAAGATTTTGAAGTTGGATTCCTTTCTGCACGGAAAACAGGTGGATTTCATAAAAATCGACTCCGAAGGCTATGAAAAAGAAGTTCTTCTCGGCGCCAAAACCCTCCTGCGTAAACACAAGCCCGTTTTGTCTTTTTCAGCATATCACTTTCCTTCAGACAAGACGGTGTTGCCTAAGGTCGTCAAGGGCATCCGCGGGGACTACCGCATAAAACTGAACCATTTTGCCGAAGAGGATTTCTACTGTTGGTAACGCCGCCAGCTTTTTGGCCACAAAAGCGCCAAGCTCGTGCGGGCCCATTGCAGTTATATTGTGCCATTCATTGCCGCCAAGCTTACGGCGTAGAGTAAAACGGTGTTGACCAGCGTCACTATAGTGGCTTTTTTCAGCTGCGCAGTTGCCGCGAAATACATCTTATAGATCACCAACAGTCCGGACACGAACCCTAACGACACCAGCGCCCTGAAAATCCCTGCGCCAGCAAGGTATTTTGGGCCCACTGCTGCCAAAATGGCTGGCGAAAAAAGCACGGCTCCGGCAACCCCCGCCAGTGCTAGTGGCAAGTAGTACAGCAAGGCTTTATTGCGCGTTGCGCGCGCCTGCGGCAGCTGGTTGTTCCCGCTCATTTTGGAAACCGCCGGGAATATTGCCCAGGAAATCGCAGATGGAATAAGGTTGATTCCCGAATAAAACGTCCACGCCAGAGAATAGTGGCCTACTGCGCTTGGGCTAAACAGCGCACTCATCGCGGGGATTGCCGCCATGTTGACTGCGGCAGGGATGCTGATAAGATAGATTGGGATGCTGTAGGAGGCAAAAATCTTTTGAGGTGCGGGATGGTGCGCATGGTCCGTTTCATTTCTGAGTCTTTTTGCCACTATTAGTGCTACTGGCAAGTTGCCAAGCAGATAGCCAAGGGCATAGGCGCAAATCGCCCCCTGCACGCCAAACACATGGCCGAAAATTACGGTCAAAATCCCCGCGGAAAACGGCGTGAGGAAAAGCGACGCTGCGTAGAGCTTGAATTCCTTCAATCCCACTGCGACGTATTTGAATGCCTCGAAGTAGAATAAGGAAAACGCGAGGCCGGCAACAACGAGCCCCGCATCGGCTGTAGCTTCCAATAGGTAGTGCGCTATTAGGTCCCGGAACAGCAGTATCGACCCGAACGCAGCCAGGTAAACGGCAAGCTTAAGTCCAAGCAGCCACTCTACGAGGCACCTTACGCGCCCATCCGAGTATTCCGCCACGTATTTTGCAAGCGTCTGATTGACGCCGAACTCCGTCGCCATGACTACGACTGCGAAGAAACTTACGATAGTTTTGTACTCCCCGAAAAGCGCGGGCTCAAAAAGTCGGGCCAGCACAAGGTTAGATGCGAGGAGCGCGACGCTGCCCAACAGGCTTGCGCCGAAAATGTAGCCCGCGTTCTTAACTACTTCGTGCTTCTGCATGAACCTTACGAGCCGGTTTTTCACCAAATCACCTGGCGCGCCCGCTTTCTTTGAAAACCAATACGGCTATGGCGTTGGCCCCGAAGAACGGCGCGCCGTATTTCGCGCCCTTGACCTCTTCCCACGTCGCCTGGGCCCATTGGTTGTCCTGCGACACCCGCTTCATGAAAAGCGCGCGGTCGAACGCCTTTCCTTCCCCGATGATGCGGTCCAGTTCCTTGTTGTGCCCGATGGGCACGGTCACGGCCAAGACTCCGCCGGGCGCAAGCGCTTTTTTCAGGTTGGCTATTGCAAGCGCCACTTTTTCCGGCGCCTTGGGCTCCTCGTCCCAACCCACGTGCTCCAGGGTCGAAATGCTCACTATCAAGTCGTATTTAGCGGCCGGCGAATAAGTCGCGGCGTCCTCGTTGACTATTCCCGCGCCCCGCTCGTACTTGTCGACAACGTCGTGGCCTATGGTCGCGTAATGCGACAGCACGTTGCCGACTTCCAGCACCTTCTTGCCCCGGTTCCTTTCCAAAAGGTCGAGGATTATCGGCAGCTCGACTTCGCGCTCGTTCTTCCACGTAGTGTTGTAAAGCTTGTACAAATACCCGTACTCCCTTCCGTCAAGCGAAAACTTCCTTTTCTTGAACAGCAGGTAATACGGATAACCCGTGACCGCGTCGAAGGCGAGCTTTGCCGAAGAAACCGCGAAATAGCCCAGGCCCCGCTGCGTGACTATGCTCCAAAGCCGTACGGCCAGGTTGCTTGCCTTTGCTGCTATGCCTTGGTTTTCCATGTGAGAATCGCACCGAACCCGTTTTTTAAGACTCTCCCGCTTAAGGATTAAATGATGTAGCCCCGTCTGTTTAAGTTCGTTTTGCGTGGTGTCCTGTGAAAAAACTCAAGCAATGTTTCGGCGGCAAGGTCTTCCTCTTCGAGCACTTCCGCGCTTCCGACAGGCGCGGCAGCTTCTCCAAGCACTGGGTTGACGGCGCCAAAGCCTTCAAAGTCGGCGAAATCTTCTCGTCGTTCTCCAAAAAAGGCGTCCTCCGCGGCCTGCATTACATCCTGGCGCCCCAAACCCAGTCCCGCATGGTATTCTGCCTATCCGGCCGCGTCAAAGACGTAGTCGTCGACATAAGAAAAGGCTCGCCAACCTACGGAAAGCACGTCTCGGTAGAGCTCAGCGCGGAAAAAAACACTGCAATCTTCATAGGAAAAGGCTTCGCCCACGGCTTTTTAGCCCTCGAAGACTCGCTCCTCCTCTACCTCGCCGACAAGCCCTACTTTGCCAAGTCCGACCGCGGCATCAAATGGAACGACCCCGCCCTCGGAATAAAATGGGGCGCCAAAAAACCCGTGGTCTCGGAAAGGGACGCCGCCTTTCCGCTATTGGCAGACGCGGAAAACAACTTCAACTACCTGAAAAAGAAATGAAAACGCTCGTTCTCGGAAGCAGCGGCCTCCTCGGCTCCTACCTCTACCGCCTGGCAAAGGCCCAGAAAAGAAACGTCTCCGGCCTGTCCCGAAGCAAGATGAAATTCACCGACGTCCAATGCGACGCCGAAGACCAGCATAAACTGGAGCAAATAATTGAAACCGGAAAGTTCGACGTCGTAGTAAACGCAATCAAGTACAAGGGCTCGACCGACCAGTGCGAAACCGACCAAAAAGCGTGCTGGAAAATCAACTCCGAGCTCCCCGCGTTTCTTGCAAAACTCCAGAAAAGATTCGGCTTCCTCCTCGTCCAAGTCTCGACCGACTGGGTGTTCGAAGGAAAAGACGGCCAAGTCTATTCCGAAGACTCCCCAGTCCATCCGGTCAACTATTACGCAGAATCCAAGCTCGCGGCCGAAAAAGAAGTCGAAGCCAACGCAAATCAATTCCTCATAGTCAGGACCACGGGCATTTTCGGCTTCGAAGAACCCGCCCGTAACACGTTCGCCAGGTTCTTGGCGGCAGCCAAGGCGGGGGAAGAATTCGGGGCGGCAACCGACCAGTTTTCCCAGCCAATCTCCTGCCTCGAGCTCTCGAAAATCATTTACGAGTTGATTGACAAAAATGCAACAGGAGTCTTCATCGCCGACGGCAAAGACTATGTTTCGCGCTTTGAGCTGGCAAAGAGAATCGCCAAGTTCTTCAAGATTGACGAGACACTTGTTTCTGCCCGCGACAGCGCCGGCCGGGCAATCAAGATTCCCAAGTTTTTGAAGGCCGACGTTTCCAAGGCCGAAAAAGCAATCGGGCGGAAAATCCCCAATCTGGAAGAGCAGTTTCACGAGCTCAAAGACTTCGAGAATCAGGCTTGAAAGAACTGCTTGAACGCGGAAATGGAATAGTCCAAATTCTGCTTTTCAAGGCCCGGATAGACTCCTATCCAGAACGTCTTTTCCATTATCGCGTCCGTGTTTGAAAGCCGGCCGTGGATGCGGTAGTCGGGCTTGTTGTCGACGAAATACGGCTGCTTGGTGACGTTTCCGGCGAACAACAGGCGGTTGCCGACGCCGTGCGAGTCCAGGAACCCAAGCAGCTTGGTCCGGTCCGTGTTGTCCGTAATCGTGAGCGGGAAGCCGAACCACGAAGGCTGCGAGCCCGGCGTCTCGGCGGGCAGGAGAAAATGCTCGTCCAAACCCTCTTCGGCGAAGCGCTTTTTCAAGTACGCGAAGTTTTCGCGCCGTTTCTCGACGAAGCCCGGCAGTTTTTTGAGCTGGGCGGCTCCGATTGCGGCCTGGATGTCGGTCATTTTCAGGTTGTAGCCGATTTCGGAATAAGTGTACTTGTGGTCGTAGCCCTGCGGCAAATCGCCGAGCTTCCAGCCGAACCGTTTCTTGCACGAGTCGTCTTTTCCTGTCGGGCACCAGCAGTCGCGGCCCCAGTCCCGCACGCTGCGCGCAATCTTGTCCAAAAGCGGGTCGCTTGAAAGCACTGCCCCGCCCTCGGCAGTCGTGATTTGGTGCGCCGGGTAGAAGCTGAGGGTCGAAAAATGCCCGAAATTTCCCGCCATTTTTCCGCGCAGCTTGCTTCCCAGGGCGTCGCAGGCGTCTTCTACCAGCCAGATACCCTTTTCGTCGGCAAGTTTCCTGATTTTGTCGGCCTCGAACGGGTTTCCAAGCGTGTGCGCCAGGAAAATGGCCTTGGTCTTGTCCGTAATAGCATCTTCCACCGCTGCGGCGGAAGCATTGTAAGTGCCGAGTTCGACGTCGACAAAGACGGGAGTTGCGCCGTACTGGATTATCGGATTAACAGTAGTCGGAAAAGCCGCGGCAACCGAAACGACTTCGTCGCCTTTTTTGATTCGGCGTTCGCCGAGCTTTTGCGAGGCAAGAGAATTAAACGCCACCAGGTTTGCGGAAGAGCCGGAATTGACTGTCTGGCAGAATTTTGTTCCGACGAATTTTTCGAGCCCTTGTTCGAACTGTGCGCAGTATTCGGCTTCGGTCCACCAGCCGTCCAAAACCGCTTCGACCGCGCCGGCGAGCTCTTCGCCGTCGAAGACCTTGCCGCTTACCGGCGCCTTGTTGGCCGGCAGGCTGGCCTTGAATTTTTCGCCGTATTTCCTGACGGCGCTGACTATTTTGCTTCGTTCGGCGTCTGCCAATAGAATCAGCCCAGCATGCGTTGGTACCAGGGCAAAGTGGCGGCGACGCCTTTTTCAAAGCCGTAGGCCGCCTTCCACCCGAGCGTTTTGCGCGCCTTTTCCGAGGACAGATATTGTTCGGGAATCTCGTTCTTGGCAACGTTCAATACCTTGGTCTTGATTGGCCGGCGCATAATCTTGGCGACTTTGTCCACGACTTCGAGGACTTTGAGGCGTTCGCCGCTGCCGAAATTGAACGCCTGCCCCTTGGCCTTGCCGATTTGCTCGGCCAGCAAAAGATAGGCTTCGGCGACGTCGCCGACGAACAGGTATTCGCGCACCATTTTTCCGTCGCTCCTGATTTCCAGGACGCGGTTTTCGAGGCCGGCCTTAATTGCTCCCGGCACTATGCGGTTGAAGTTCAGGTCTCCGGGGCCGAAAATGTTTCCGAAGCGCGTGACCGTGACCGGCAGGCCGTAGGTCTTGGCGTACGCCAGGCTGACGAGGTCGGTGCAGGACTTGGAGACTTCGTAGGGCGCGTCGCCCTTTACCGGCATGTCCTCGACGTAGGGCAGCTTGTCGCTTGCGCCATATGCCTTGTCGGACGATGCCACGACCACTGCCTTGACCGTAGGCGAAAGCCTGGCGGCCTCGAGCACGTG
>CAYVQS010000044.1:0-3404 GCA_964453195.1 Microcaldota archaeon
TCAAGGCGGGCAACGAAAAGTCGCTGCACTTTCTGGCCGGCCTCGTAATGAAGCAGACGCGCGGCAAGGCCGACCCCGCGAGTGTGCAGAAGCTGCTGAAGAAAACACTGGGGTGATTTCGATGGATGGCAGTTTGAGAGGCAAGGCGCGAGAGAGCGGCGAATATGTCCGCAAAGAGCGCAAGGGGTTATTGATTCGCATCGCTCTCTTTCCATTAACCATCGTATGGTGGCACATAGCCTCGTGGGTTTCGATGTGCAACTTTTTCTTCGAACGAACTCTGTTCGAATCAGTGGTTGGCCTGGCTTTTCATATCGCCACCGTTTTTGCCTTTTTTGCTGTGGGCTTTTTTCCGAGGGGCGCGACCGACATCCAGACGGCTCTTTTTCTTCTTTTCCCGGTCGCTGCGTTTTTGTTGCTGACTTTAGCCCTGCTTTTCTTGCAATACCTTTTCCTAAGAGTAATAAAAGGAGTCAAAAAGATTGACCTGAAAACGCCGCCCGCCCCGGAAATACTGGTTCCGTTCAATGCAATCACCATCTTTTTCGGCTGGCTCTTGCCGTACTACCTGCTGTTGGGACTGTTTTTTTCAGGCCAGTACGCGCTGTTTGGCGCCTATGCCTTTCTCGGCGTAGGTTGGCTTTTTGTTTCTGGAAGGGCAAGCGAGCGTTCCGGCCCCGTGCCGGCTTCTTGGGAGCGATGACTGTGGCGTGAAAATCATCCTAGCGTCTTCATCTAAGGAAAAAATGCGCGAAGTCAGGACGGTGTTGCGCGGGCTTCCGATTTCCCTTCTTCCGCTTTCCAGTTTTCCCAAAGTCAAAATGCCCGAGGAAACAGGCAAGACGTTTGAGGAGAATGCCGTTCTCAAAGCCAAGTCGGTTGCCCGCCAGACGAACTTGCCGGCATTGGCGGATGATTCGGGCCTCTGCGTCGATTTCCTCAAAGGCGCGCCGGGAATCAAAAGTGCGAGGTTTGCAGGTTACGGCGCTTCGCACGAGAAGAAAAACAAAAAACTGATTCGCCTTTTGCAAGGCGTGCCTTTTCGGAAGAGGGCCGCTTGTTTTGTTTCGGTGGCGTGCCTGGCGTTTCCTCCACGAAGCGGCCATCAGAAAACGATTTGCAGGGTTGGCGAGGCAAGGGGAAGAATCGCGCTTGCGCCGTCCGGAAAACAGGGCTTCGGCTACGACCCTATTTTTCTCCCGGCGGGCTTTGCCCGCACGTACGCCGAACTCGGAATGGTTTTCAAGAACAGGCACAGCCACCGGGCGCGGGCGTTTTTGAAAATGAGAAAGGCGCTTTCGCGGCTTGCCTAGTTCTGGTTTCCGAAGCCGAGGGAGTCCAGGTATTTCCTGGCTTTTTTTGCGACTTCTTCTTCGGGCAGCCGCGGTTCCCAGTGGCGGTAGCGGTGGATTATCGTGTAGAGCCTGAGCTTGGGGTGGAGTGCGACGAGGTTTCCTCTTGTCATGGCGATTTTTCCCTCGACGATTTTGCGGCCTTTTTCTGCGTGGGACAGCACGGCGTGGTCTTCGGGGGAAATGCGGCGGGTAGTCCTGAACGACTCGGCGGAGGCGGCGCCGCTGATTATCTGCTTGGCGATCGACACGTTGATTCTCTTGATGCCCATTTTAGACGCGCCCTGACGTTTTTGTGGAAAAGCCGCTTTTTATTCGTGCGCAATGCCGTGCCCGGCCAGGCGCCAGAACTTTTGCTTGTCCGTCATTGTGCGGACCTTTTCGATTGATTCTTCGTGGTCTTTTGGGCTTGAAAGCGGCAAATCGTCGCGGTAGCCTTCCAGAGAGTCGCCGCTTGCCAGGATTTTTTTCTTTTCGTCAAGCAGCGCCAGGCAGCTTGGCGAATGGCCCGGCGTCAGTATTGCGGTAAAGGAAAATTCCGAGTTTCCTATTTTGTCCCCGTCCTTCAGCTTTCCAATCGCGCCGGCTTTTTCGAGTGCCCGCAGCCCTTCCAGGTCCAGTCCGAACCGGTTTTCGAGCGTGTCGTTCTTCGAAAAGCCCGCGTTTTCCGAGGCGAATATTTTCAGGCGGGTTCCGGGTTTTTCCGCCAAGTCCGAAACCCCGGCGGAATGGTCGGCGTGCGAATGGGTCAGGACGACGATTGTTTTTTCGGCCTTGTTTTTTTCCAGCCAGTCTGCTATTTCTCCAAAGTTGAATCCGGGGTCGACTATTATTGCCGGCGTGCCTGCGAAGCAGTAGGAAATTGCCGAACCGGGTGATGAGAATGAGGTTATTCCGAGTTTTTCCAGCTGATTTGCGGAGTCCACCGGAGTTCACTTGCCCAGGTGTTTTTTCATGAACTCTTCCAGCGCGTCGTACGCCTTTTTCTGGGCCGGAACCGGCGGCAGCGTGACTACGCGGAAATAAAGGCCCTTGGGATCCATGGCGAATCCCGAGCCGGGCACTACGAGGACGCCGGCCTCGCGCAGAAGCGCGAGCTGGAATTCCTTGTCGTTCTTCCACGGTCCGCTTGCCTTGGGCAGGATGTAGAACGCGCCCTTGGGCTCGTCGACCGAAATGCCCGGGATTTTTTTGAGGCGCGAATAGGCATATTTGGTGCGTGCTTTGAGCTGTTTGAGGTGCCTTGCGTAGATTGCCGCGTTTTTCGCCCGGTCTTCGAGCGCGGCCCTAAAGGCGTGCTGGGCGGGCTTGTTGGCCGAGAGGCGGAATCCGCCTAGCTTGGTGACCGCGTCCATCAGGCAGGCGCAGTCTTTTTTGCAGAAGTTGGAGAAGATGGCGCATCCCAGGCGGTAGCCGGGCGCGTAGTGGTTTTTCGACAGGCCGTCGAAAGTGATTATCGGCAAAGTGGTGGAAAGCGACGCGAGGGGCACGTGTTTTCCGGAGAACCGCAGTTCGCGGTAGATTTCGTCGGAGATTATGGGCACGCAATTACCGCCGGCCTTGGAGACTGCGGAGATTATCCTTTTCAAAAGCGGCGCGTCGTAGGCCGTGCCGGTGGGGTTGTTGGGGTTGATTAGGATTACGGCAATCGTGTTTTCGTCAATGAGGCCGGCAATCTGTTCCGGCCTGGGCTCCCAGTTGTTTTCCGGGTCCAGGTCGTAGTACCTGACGTCGCCTTCGTAATAGCCTGCAAGCGCGGTGTAAAGCGGGTAGTCCGGCCGGGGAAGGACGACGTTTTTTCCCTTGTCTAGGAGCGAGGCGAACAAAAAGTCTATGATTTCGCTGACGCCCTGGCCCGTGACGATGTTCTCCACATTCACGTCCCTGATTCCGCGCGAAAGCGCGTCTTTCTGGATGGTCTTCCGCAGGAAAATGTCGCCTTGGCTCGTGGCGTAGCCTTCGTTCTTCCCGCTTTTCAGCGCTGCGACGTAGGCGGCGACGATGTGCTTGGGCACGGCAAAGCCGTAGGCGCCTTCCATTCCGCCGGGGTCG
>CAYVQS010000044.1:3414-9173 GCA_964453195.1 Microcaldota archaeon
CAAAACCGCGTTGTCTCTGATGGCGTAGTTCGCGCGGAAAATCCTCTCGGAAATTTTCATTGAATTCTTACCTGCATGGACTCGGCTGGAAAGCCGCAAGCCTTCTAGAAGCCGAGTTGGACGAAGAAAGAATAGGTGGGGAGGAGGAATAAAAAATTGCCGTTTCACGGTTTGAGGCGCGCCCGGACCTTTTCGCCTTCCAGCTCGCGCAGGGCGTCCGAGGCAATCCAGCGGGCCGGTTTGGTGCCCTGTTCCAGAATCCGCCCGGCGCAGGCAATCGCCTTCCCGTTAAGTGCCCGGTTCCGTTTCCCGATGTTCCTCAGCGCCCAGTTGGCGGCCTTTTTGACGAAATTCCTGTCGTCCCAGGCCTCGCGCTCGATGACGGGCAGAAACTTTTCGAAATTCGCGTCTTTTTCCGCCTTGTCGTGCACTGCGAGGCCCGCCATGGTCGAAAAGGCCGCGCGCTTGACGAACTCTTCTTTTCTTTTGCTCCACTCGAACGACTTTTCCCAGCCAAACGGCGTCTTGTCGAACAGGTCGGTGGTCACTACGTCGCAGACGTCCCACGAGTCGAAGTCCCTGGCCCACGAGTCCATCTGCCGGGGCGTTACTTTTTCGCCTTCGTCAACCAGCGCCGCCAAGAGCCGCGCCTCGTGAATGCCGGTTTTCCAAAGCTCCTGGGCAAGGGCGTGGCTTTTGCCAATTGTTTTGGCCATGTCCCGCAGGGCATAAAGCGAGACCCCGAGCGTGTTGTTGGAACTGATGCCGAACCGCGCCATGCCGGCGACGTTGCGCGGATTGCGCATTGACTTGAGCTTGCGGATTATCTTGGCGCATTCCGTTTTCGCGTCAAGCGCCCGCCGCACGGCCTTCGTTGCACCGGGCTTGGCGGTTTGCATTCGGGTTTGTTCGCCTCGTTTTCCCAAAAGAATCAGATTTCGTCGGCGATGGCGGAGCCCATCTGGGCCGTGGAAATGGCCGTGTCGTTTTCTCCCTTGGCAATGTCCTTCGTCCTCGCGCCTTTTTCCAGCGCGGCCTCGACCGCGTTGCCGATGAGCGCCGCGTCTTTTTGCAGGCCGATGGTTTCCAGCATGTACTTGCAGCCCATCACTATTCCGACCGGGTTTGCAATGCCCTTGCCGGCAATGTCCGGCGCGGAGCCGTGGATGGCCTCAGCCATCTTGGGGCCGTTCGGGTCCAGGTTGACCGAGCCGCCCATGCCAAGAGAGCCGACGGTCTCGGCCGCTTCATCCGAGAGAATGTCGCCGAACATGTTGTCCGTCACTATGACGTCGTAGGACGACGGCCAGCGGATGATGTACTGCGCCATGGCGTCGATGTACTGCGACTCCTGCGCAATTTCGGGATAGCGCTTGCCGATTTCGACGAAGTGCTTGCGCCAGAACCGCGACGCGGTCAGGACGTTGGCCTTGTCCGCCGAAGTCACCTTCTTCCTTCCCGTTTTTTTCGCGTATTCGAAGGCGTACTCGATGATGCGCGAAACGCCCTTTTTCGTGTAAAAGTTGACGTCGGTAGCCTTGTCCTCGGACGTTTCTCCCATCATGGAATAGAGGCCCTCGGAGTTTTCGCGGATGATGACATAGTCAATGCCCGTGCCGATGACGCGGTCTTTCAGCGGCGACTGGTCCTTGAGGCAAGAATAGAGCCTTGCGGGCCGGATGTTGACGTAGAGCCCGAGGGCCTGGCGCAAGCGGAGCACGGCCTCTTTCTCGACGAGTCCCTGGGGCAGGTCTGGCAGGCCGACGGGGCCCTTGATTATCCCGGCCGCTTCGCGGCAGGTTTGCAAAGTGGAGTCAGGCAGCACGGTGCCGGTCTTCTTGTAGTGCTGGCCGCCTGCCGGCGCGTCGACAAACTCAAAAGCGGTGCCGGTCTTTTCCGAGCACTTCTTCAAAACCTTGACTGCCTCGGCAACTATTTCGGGGCCGACGCCGTCGCCTTCCATCAACGCAATAGAAACTGCCATTTCCACCATCCTCCGCACTAAAAAGAAATACGGGCCCGCCGGGATTCGAACCCGGATCAAAAGCTGTCTGCAAACACACGGCGCACGAAACGCCTTTCTTGAGACCGCGGTTTTCCGCAAGCTTCCGTTCTATCCAGGTTATACTACAGGCCCGTAGAAACCGGAAAATAGGATGTAATTCCTTAGTTTTAAAAGATAGAACTGTCTATTATTTTCTCTGGTTCGAATTATTAAACGCTGTCTTTAAACAGGTTCCAAAAGGTGTTTGTGAAATGAAGTCTTGCTCAAGCTGCGGAAGCGGAACTTCCGATTACGTCGAGTTTGCCTGCCCGTCCTGCGGGAAGGCCAAGGTCGTGCGGTGCAAGAAGTGCCGCGAGAACGAAAACCCCTACAAGTGCAAGGACTGCGGCTTCGAAGGCCCCTGAAGCGGGGCTCTAAACCTTCTCTAAACCTTTTTCTTTTCTCCCTCCTTTTTCAGTTCTATGCGCAAGGTCCTGGTTTTCGGCGCGTTCGACTTCCTCCACCTGGGTCACCTCTACTTCTTCAGGCAGGCCAGGCGGTTCGGCGACGTTCTCGTCGTAGTCGTGGCGCGGGACGGCAACGTGCTGAAAGCCAAGAGAACCCCCGCTTTTTTCGAAGAGAAGGAACGGCTCGAACTGGTTTCGGCGCTGAAAATAGTTGACAAGGCGGTCCTGGGCTCTGAAAAAGACTTTTACGCAGTCATTGCAAAGGAAAAACCATCCGTCGTCGTCCTGGGCTACGACCAGTGCGCCGACGAAAAAACGCTCAGGAAAAAAATCGACTCGTTCGGCCTGGAAAAGACGAGAATAGTGCGGCTGGAAAAGGCCTTCGAGCCCGCCCGGCACAAGTCCTCCAAGCTCAAGGCAATCTGCCGCAAGTTCCTCTAGCCTTCACAGCAAAAATCCGTAGGCGTCTTCCACTATCCCCGTGCCCCGTCCGGCCTTTAGCAGCGAGGAGCGGCAGCCGTCCAGTTCCAGCAGGAAGTCGTTGACCTCGACGAAATACTCGACGTAAGTGAACTTTCCCGCGCCCTCGAACGAGAACCGGTGCTCGGCGTACGACGCGGCCTCGAGGAACACGCTGCCGTCGTCGGTCTTCACCGTCCACCGCGGATTTTTCGACCCTATTTTCTCGATGGAAAACGCGGCCTTCCTGGCGTGCAGCCGGCCTGCGGAATCGTAAAACAGCAGCGTCGAGTCCAGCTTGGCGCGCATTCCCCGCGCCGACAGGAACGTGGTGAAGAATTCCAGCGCGGACCCGTCGCCGAAGTTGATGCGCACCCAGTTCCACGGCACGAACGGCCCGACGCCGATTATTTTCTGCACGTAGCACGTGCCCCGAAAGCGCCGGCCGTCAAGCACTCCGTCGAAGTCGAAGTATAGGTTGATTAGCTGGAAGCCGAACACGCCCTTGAAGAACTGCGAGATTTCGAACGGCCTGCGCTTGGCGGGCTTGCGCAGCCTCGCCGAGAACGTCCTCTTTTTCCCCCGGGCGATTGAAACGGAATATCCGGGGTACGTGCCTCCGAACTCTATGCGCGACTTTCCCTTCGAGACAATGGCGTTCTTTTTTCCGGCAAAGACCGTGGTTTCCTGTATCTGGTCGGCGAACACTTTCTTTTTGCCGTCGAAGAACCAGCCGATTGCCATGCATTTTTTGGTCGCGCTTTCCTCGTCCGAGCTGCGGAGCCTGCGGCGGTTGACTTCGACGTCTCCCTGGGACCGGCCCAGCGTGAGGATGAGCTGCCGGTCGTCCTCGGCGGAGACGAAGTGCATGAACCAGTACTCCTTGCCGAACATCGGAAGGTCCTCGAAGCGGAAGAACATGTCGTCGACTTCGCGGTACTTGCGCTTCTTGCCGAAGAGCCTGGCAAGCGCGGCCGCGCGGTGCCTCACGTCGGAAACGTTCTGCCTGACTATGCGCTGCTGGTGCCGCTCAAGCGAGCCGAGCAGGCGCGAAATCTCCCGGCCGCCGGGCGCCAGTTTTTCCATCAGCTCCTTCCTGCGGTCAAGGGAGCCAAGCAGCCGGTAAAGGCTCTCGGCGGGCTTTGCCATACCGTTTTTATTGCTTGGCCGCCATATAAACTCTCTCGTTTTCAAGGTGATTTTGAATGGGCAAAGTGCTTACTGTAATGAAAGTCTTCCCTCTCGAAGGGTTCGACGTCGAGAAGTTGCGCGAAAACGTTGCAAACGTGAAGGGGTGCAACTCTTCCAAAGTCATCGACTACGTATTCGGCACGAAAGTCGTCCAGGCGTCGTTCGTAGGCGAAGACTCCGAGGCGGTGGACTACGAGGAAATCGCCAAGAAAGTCGAAGGCGTCTCCGAAGTCCAGGTCGAGGAAGTCGGGCTCGTCAGCTGATTTTATCCGCTTTTTCAGTTTTTCATTCCCCAAGGCCGCAGGCCGGCCGGCCGCGGCTTTAAGTTAGTTCGCAGGAATAATTGCTTCAAGAGGGCATTTGGCAAAATGAAGCACACTTTTTTTCCAAACGAGTTTACCGAAAAATACTCGAAATTGCTCGGCGCCGAGGCGCCCGAGTTTTTCGCCGCGTGCGCCACCAAGGAGAAAAAGTCCATCTGGTGCAATTCGCTTGCAGTTTCTCCCCAAGAGCTGGTTGCGCGCCTGGAGTCCGAAGGCTGGGCGTTGGAGCCTTTGAAATTCCACGAAAACGCTTTTCTGATTTCCGGGGAGTCTTCGCGGCCCGGAGCCGACGAGGCCTTCAGGCTTGGGCTTTTCAATTTGCAGGAAAGGCGGCCATGCTTCCGGCAATCGCGCTTGGCCCCAAGGAAGGCGAGCGCGTGCTCGACGCCTTTGCCGCGCCGGGAAATAAGACGCTGCAGCTTGCTTGCCTGTCGCGAAACGCGGCGCAACTGGTGGCGTTGGAACGCGAGCACCCCCGGTTCAACGTGCTTCGGTACAACCTTGCAAAGTACGGCATAAGCGCCGAGGCAAAGCGCCTTGATTTCCAGAAGTTCCTCGACCGCGACGGCTTTGACAAGATGCTGCTCGACGTGCCGTGCAGTTCCGAGGGCCTGGTGAGAAAGCGCCTCGACGGCCTCAAGGAATGGAGCCAGAAAAAAGTGCTTAACATGGCGAAGCGCCAGAAGAAGGCGATAACCCGGGGCTTTGACTTGCTTGCACCCGGCGGCAAGCTCGTGTACTCTACCTGCTCGCTTTCGCCCGAAGAAGACGAAGACGTTGTCGCGCATCTTTTGGAGGCGCGCGAAGGCGCGAAGCTGCTGCCTGTGAAGTTCGAGGCCTGCACGGCGTCGCCGGGAATAGAAGAGTACGGGGGCCGCCAATACCCGAAAGAGTTAAGCGCGTGCGTTGTCAGGCTTTACCCGCACAGGTGGGACTGCCAGCCGTTCTTCATTGCAATGGCGCAGCGCGTTTGAGCGTTATTTCTGCGCGGCGGCCTGTTTTTTCAAGCCGGCGAGTTTCCTTTCTATTTCGCGCCAGTGGCTGCCCTTCCAGAACACCTGGCCGCACTTCTTGCATTGCCAGAAAACCCGGTTCAACGAATAAACCCGCGGAAACACCTTTTCTTTTATCGTTGCCTTGGGTGCGCGTTCCAGTTTTCCCATGCAATTGGGGCAAATGGTGCGCTTTTCGATTCCCGCGAGTTTGAACTTGTATTTTTTCGCGAGGAGGATAAGCTGGTCGTCGAGCCTGTCCGTCCTGAACAGCACGGTTTCGACGTAGTCCGCGGCGCGTTTTCCAAGTTCCTCGTCGCGCGTCAGGAGCACGAGCCTGTTT
>CAYVQS010000045.1:0-2334 GCA_964453195.1 Microcaldota archaeon
CCTTCTTGTTGGCAAGTTCGGGGTCGTCCGAGAGCGTCAGCATCGACATGGGGTCGCGCTTGGACATCTTGGTGTCGCCGGAAAGCGAACGCATGGTCTTGTGGAACGTCGCGGCCGGGGGGAAAAAGCCGTATTCGTCGCGGAACTTGAATGCGACGTCGCGCGTGAAGCGGATGTGCGGGTCCTGGTCCAATCCCACGGGGACGACGACGTGCTTGGGCCCGCCGAACTCCTTTAGTTCGGGCTGGAGAATGTCGCCGGCCTGGGTCAAAACGGAGAAGTACAAGCCGAGGTTCTGGTGGCCGTAAATCGCTTCCAAAGTGGCGAGCGTGGTCTTCTTGGAGAAGAGGAACGCGAGGTTGGAAACTGCCTGGCACTTGGACTGGCGGTAGACGAAGGCGTTCTTTTCGTCGAGGCCGAGCGCGAGCAGGTCGGCGACGTTGTCGATCGCGATTTTCTCCGAGACTTCGAGCGAAATGCCGTTGTCGGCGTAGGCCTCCAAGTCGGCGATGCAGTAGAACGCCTTGGCGCCAAAGCGCTTCTGGATCGAGATGATTTCCTCGGCGGTCATTTTCGAGCCGAGGTGGAACGCGCCGGACGGCTTGATGCCGGACATCACGGCAACGGGCTTGCCGGCCTCGGCGGCGGCCACGAACTTGTCGAAGTCGCGGTGGGCGAACACGAGCTTGCGGCGGAAGTTGACGAAGTCGTAGCCCACTTTGGAAACGAGGGCGTCGTCGAAGTGCTGGAGGCCGAAGTCCCGAAACAAATCCTCGGTCTCGCCGACGAGCTTGTTGTCCCACGGGTCGATTTCTATTTTTACGTGAACGGCCATGCTAATCAACACGCATCAGACGATTTAAAATCGTTCAGTCGAACAGTCCCCTGCCAATCCGGACCATGGTCGCGCCCTCTTCGACGGCAATTTCGAAGTCGTCCGACATTCCCATCGACAGGTGGGGAAGCTTGACGGAAAACTTTTCCTGCATCTGGTCGCGAAGGGTGCGGAGGCCGGAAAACGCATTTCGCACGGCATCTTCGGGCGCGCCGAGGGGCGCCATGGTCATGAGCCCGAGCACCCTGACGTTTGGGAGTTTGAGCACGTCGGCCAGCACCGCGCCCAGGTCCCCGGGCGAAACGCCGGATTTCGACTCCTCGCCGGTAACGTTGACCTGAATGAGGACGTGCTGGACCTTGCCGAGCTCGGCCGCGTGGTGCGAAATCTTTTCGGCGAGGTGAACTGAGTCCACGGAGTGGATGACGCCGAAGAGCGCCACGGCCTCGGCGGCCTTGTTGGACTGCAGGCGGCCCACCATGTGCACAACGCAGCTTGAAGGGAACGAAAGCCGCTTTTCAACCGCTTCCTGGACGCGGTTCTCGCCGAATTGTCTGATGCCTACTTCGTAGGCCGAACGAATCTCCTTGCCGGAGCGGTTCTTGGAAACCGCGATGATTAAGACGTCCTTTTCGCGCCGGCCCGACTTTTTGCAGGCCGCGGCGACTTTTTCGCGGATGCGCTGGACGTTGTAGAAATGCTTGCTGGGCATGATAATGGCCAGGGGAAAAAATCTTTAAAGCAGGCCGGAAAACGCCGGAATGCCCCCGCGTTATTTCCTGCGGTAGAACGGCTCGACGTAATTCTTGTCGAACCAGGCGAACAGCCAGGCCAGGATCAGGGAAAGGAGGATAATTGACGCGTGCTCGTAGATGAACACTGTTCCTGGGGGAAATTCGACTCCGAACAGCTCCGACGCTTCAACGAGATGCCCAAGCGCAACGGCAAAGAGGCCGAAAAACACCAGGAGAAACGCCTTCTGGAACTCGCCCTCGCTTTTCCTCTGCATCATCCTGTAGAGGAAATAGCTCGGCAGGAGGATTGTGAGGAAAGTAACGACGTGCGTAGTCAATTCGAAAAGGGGAACGCCCATTTGCCAGTCACCGAACAGAACAACTTTGCCGGCTTAATAAATGTTTGGCAGCGCCGCAGGAAAAATGCGGAAAACCAACTACCCCGCCCTGCGCAATCGTTCAAGCCATCCGCTCGAACGCCGCGAATTTAGCAAAATCCCCGCCCGAGACCTCGACGAATTTTTCCAGCGTAGAAAGCGCCGCGCCGGACTGCAGGGCGTCGCGGGCAAGCCCGACGCCGTCCGCAAAATCCTTGGCCTTGCCCGCCAGGACCAGGACAGCCGAGGAATTGGCAAGCACCATTTCCATCCGCGCCTTTTGTTCCGGCGAGGACTGCCTGGCGCGGAGAATTTCGGACGCCACGCGCAGGTGGTCTTCGGGAGAAGCGTTGGCGGCAACCAGCGAGGAATCGGCTTGCGAAAGCCC
>CAYVQS010000045.1:2344-3314 GCA_964453195.1 Microcaldota archaeon
CGACTGCCGCGGCCTTCGTGTTTCCGATTGTGGAAATCTCGTCCATCGCGCCTTGGCCCGAAGAGTCGAGGCCGTGGACCACTAACGCTTTTTTGGTTCCAAGGTTTTTCAGGACAAGCGACAATTTTTCGACGAGGGATTCGTCGAAGACGCCTATTAGCTGGGTGTCGGCGTTGGCCGGCGAGGAAAGCGGGCCGAGGATGTTGAAGACGGTGCGAAAACCAAGCGCCTTGCGCACGGGCATCACCGCCTTCATCGCGGGGTGGAAAAGGGGCGCGAACATGAAGCCGAGCCCTGCCTGTTCGATGCATTTTTCGACACCACGAGCGTCGCACATTATGTTGACGCCGACTGCTTCGAGAAAATCCGCCGAGCCGCACCGGGAAGTGACTGCCTTGTTGCCGTGCTTGGCAACAGACACTCCGCACGAGGCCGCGACAAGGGCCGAGAGAGTCGAGACGTTGAAGGTCTTGACGCGGTCGCCGCCGGTTCCGCAGGTGTCGACAAGCGGGCCGAAGACTTTGGGCCGGACCTTGACGCTGGCTGCGCGCATTGCCTTGACGCAGCCCGTGATTTCCCCGGCGGTCTCGCCCTTGGCCGCCAAGGCGGTGAGGAAGGCCGCGATGGCGGAGTCTGGCTGGGAGCCCGACATCAATTTGTTGACGGCGTCGAAGGCCTCGTCTTCGGACAAGTCCTGCCTTTTCAGCAACTTTTTAGTGTAGTCGGCGACCATCGTTCAACCCTTCCGGGTCGCGTTTTTCATTGCGCGGCAATAGTTTTCGAGTTGCACCAGCATTTTCTTCCGGTTGTTGAGGTTCGACTCGACGATTTTCTCGATTGCCGACCCCACGATGGCGCCGTCGGCGCCGGCGGAAACTACTTGGGAGACGTGCGCTGGCTTGGAAATGCCGAAGCCCACGAGAATCGGGAGCCGGATTTTGGAACGCACCCGCCTGATGAGCGGCACGAC
>CAYVQS010000045.1:3324-9029 GCA_964453195.1 Microcaldota archaeon
GCCGGTGATTCCGGTCAGGGAAACCAGGTAGACGTAGGCCGAGCAATTCTTCAAAACGCCGGGAAGCCTCTGGTTCGAAGTAGTGGGCGAGACTATGAAGACCGGGCTGATTCCGTGCTGCCGCGCGGCGCGCACGAGGGGAAGAGCTTCTTCGGGGGGGCAGTCGGCGGCGAGGACTGCGTCGACGCCGGCGGCCGCGGAGGCGGAGTAGAATTTTTCGGGGTCGTTGTAGGCGAGGTTGGAATATACCAGGAGGCTGATTGGCAGGCCGGGGTGAAGGGCGCGGATTTTGCGTATCAGTTCGAAGTTCTTGGCCGTGTTGGCCCCCTTGGAGAGTGCGCGGACGTCGGCGGCCTGGATTGTGGGCCCGTCGGCAACCGGGTCGGAGAACGCGAAGCCAAGTTCGAGCGCGTCGGCGCCGCCGCGGACGAGCGCTTCGATTATTTCGAACGAGGCCTTGTAGTCCGGGTCGCCGAGGACGACGAACGGCACGAACGCGGCCTCGTTCTTCTTTTTCAGCCCGGCGAACGTCTTTTCGAACCTTTTCTGGTTGGCTGTTTTCATTGCAATCACCTTCAAATCTCTACGCCGAGGGCCTTGGCAACGTGGAACAAATCCTTGTCGCCGCGGCCGGACAGGCAGGTGACGGCGACGAAGTCTTTCGGCAGTTTGCCTGCACGCTTCCTTCTCTCAATCTCCTTGATTGCGCCGGCGACCGCGTGGGCGGACTCGAGCGCGGGAATAATGCCCTCGGACTGCGACAGCAGCTTGAAGGCCTCAAGCGCCTCCTGGTCGGTTATGGCCTGGTAGGTGGCGCGGCCGGATTCCTTGAGGAACGAGTGCTCGGGCCCGACGCCGGGGTAGTCGAGGCCGGCGGAGATGGAATACGCCTCCTTGATTTGGCCGTCGGGAGTCTGCAGGACGTAGGAATAGGAACCGTGAAGCACGCCGGGAGAACCTGCGCACAGCGAGGCGCCGTGGTGGCCGGTCTTTATTCCCTTGCCCGCGGCCTCGATTCCCAGAAGCTCGACGCCCTTGTCGGGAATGAAGTCGGCGAAGGTGCCGATGGAGTTCGAGCCGCCGCCGACGCAGGCGACGACGAGGTCGGGAAGCCGCTTTTCCCTGGCGAGGCATTGCCTGCGCGCTTCCTTTCCGATGACGCTCTGGAATTCCTTGACCATTTGCGGATAGGGCGCGGGGCCGACGCACGAGCCCAGCATGTAGTACGTGGAGTCCACGTTGGAAATCCAGTCGCGCAAAGCCTCGTTGACCGCGTCCTTGAGCGTGCGCGAGCCGGTCTTGACGGGAATGACCTGCGCGCCGGCAAGCTTCATCCTAAAGACGTTGGGCTTCTGGCGAATTATGTCCTCTTCGCCCATATAGACTTCGACCGGAATGCCGAGCATGGCGCCGACGACCGCCGAGGCCACGCCGTGCTGGCCCGCGCCGGTCTCGGCGATGATTCTCTTCTTGCCCATGTATTTTGCCAGGAGCCCTTGGCCGAGGGTGTTGTTGATTTTGTGCGCGCCGGTGTGCAACAGGTCTTCGCGCTTGAGGTAGAACTTGCATCCCAGCCGCTTCGAAATGTTGGCGCACAGGTAAAGGGGGGTCGGCCTGCCGGCGTACTCTTTCAGCAGGTAGGCGAGCTCCTTCTTGAAGGCCGGGTCGCGGCGCGCCTTCTGGAACGCGTCGTCAAGCTGCTTGACCGCGGGCATCAATAGCTCTGGGACGAACGTGCCGCCGAATTTGCCGAATTTTCCCTTCATTTTCAAATCACCGTTTCAACGCACAGTTTCAACGCGTCTTCCTCGCCAAGGAGGCGAAGGACGAGAGCTTGTACAGGTCCTTCTTGCCCGGCGAACACTCGACTCCGGAGTTCGCGTCCACGCCGTCAATCAGTGAAAGCAGGCTTTTATTGCCCGACAATTCCTGCAGCCTAGCCTGGTCTATTCCGCCCGAGGCGAAGACTTTGATTTTCTTGTTTGCCCTGCGGGCAACCGAAGCCGCCTGTTCAAGCAGTCCGAAACCGATTTGTTTTCCCGTGCCGCCGGCCTTGCCGGAAACCGAGGAGTCGAAGAAGATGCCGTCGCAGCATTTTGCGAAAGAGGCGATTTCTTCCGCGGTTTTCGCGGGCAGTTTCTTGCAGCCTGCGGGAATTGCGATTGCCCTGAAGACAAGGAAGCCTTTTCCGCGGAGCAATGCGGCCTGGGAAGGCGAGAGGGAATACAGCTGGACCGCGTCGGCGCCGGTTTCGCGCACCCTTTTGAGGGCCTGGGCCGGCGACGTGGGCTCGAGCACGAGCACGGCGGAAAAGCGCTTGCGGCCGGGGCCAAGGTTGCGCAGCAGTTCCGCGACGCGGCCTGGCGTGACGAACCTCTTGGAGCGGGGAATGCAGACGAAGCCGAGGAACGGGACGCCGACCGACAGGCATTTCAGCACGTCGGATTCGTTGGTCAGGCCGCAGACTTTGACAATCATTTCCGCAACACCTTCCGGCCTTTGCCGGCGTCTACGAGTTCCCGCGCCTTTTCTTCCATTTCCTCGATTGACGCGCTTTTCATCAAGTGCGAGCCGGCGAGAATCGAGTCGACGCCGGACTTGGAAACGGCAAGCACGTCTTTGGAAGACGAAATGCCGGACTCGGAGACCAGGACTACGGAAGAAGGAACCAGGGGCGAAAGTTGCGCAGTCTTTCCAAGGTCGGTCTTGAGCGTGGAAAAGTCGCGGTTGTTGATTCCCACGATTTTCGCGCCGGCATCCAGCGACGACGAAATCTGCGCTTCGGTCGTGCATTCCACCAGGCATTCAAGGCCCAGTCCTGTGGCCTTGGCGAGGAATTCCCCGATTGACGGGCAGACGCCGTTCATCAGGAGAACCGCAGAGGCGCCGGCGGCGCGGGCCTGGAGAAGCTGGTAGTCGTCGAAGACGAAGTCCTTGAATAGGATTGGAAGGCGCGTGGCGCCTGCCGCGAGGCGGACGTTTTCCACGCAGCCGCCGAAATAGTTTTTCTCGGCCAGCACGGAAATTGCAGACGCGCCCGCGCGGCCGTAAGCCGCCACTGTTTCTTGCACGCCGAAGGACGAAAGGACCCCCTTGGAGGGGGAGCGGGGCTTGTGTTCGAAGACGAAGGAAACGTCGCGGGGATTGCGCAGGGATTTTGAGAATGACGGGGGCTTGGAAATAATGGAAATGGTTTGTTCTAGCAGTGGCGCGGGAATTTTTTTCTTTTCGGCCGCAAGCTGGAGCTTCTTTTTCGCAACGATTTCGTCGACTATGGTCATTCAAGATCACTTTTGTTTTAATGCGAGGAAGTTCTTCAGCAATTTTTTACCCAAAGGCGTGCCGATGGACTCGGGGTGGAACTGGACGCCGAAAAGCGGGAACGACTCGTGCTGCAGCGCCATTACTTTGCCGTCGGAAGTCCTGGCAGTTGCCTTGAGGCAGGCCGGAAGCGAGGAAGGCTCGACCAGCAGGGAGTGGTAGCGCGTGGCTTCGAAGGGGTTGGGGATTCCGCGGAAAAGCGCGGAGGAGTCGTGGAATATCTGCGACGTCTTGCCGTGCACGGGCTTGGCGTCGCGGATTATCTTTCCGCCGTAGTGGCTGGCGATGAGCTGGTGGCCTAGGCAGACGCCGAGAACCGGAGTCGAAGGCGCGAACTCGTCGAGTACTTGCGGCGAAATTCCCACGTCCTGGGAGATTTCGGGCGAGCCGGGGCCGGGCGAGATTATGATGTGGGACGGCTCGATGCGGCGAATGTCGCCAAGCGAAATGGCGTCGTTGTAGAAGACTTCGGGGTTGCCGCCAAGTTCGCCTATGAACTGGTAGAGGTTGTAGGTGAACGAGTCGTAGTTGTCGATGATGAGCGTTTTGAGTTTCATGAAAATCACTTTGCGCTGCGCGCTGCGCTTTTCGGCCCGCGCCGGGGAATTTCTTCGACGCCCGCGTCCTGGTTTGCGGCAAGTTCGAGGGCCTTTTCAAGCGCCGCGGCCTTCTTCAGGCACTCCTTGTACTCGGCTTCGGGCTTGGAGTCGAAGACTATGCCCGCCCCGGCCTGGAGGAAGCTTTGGCTCCTGTGGCCGAACAGGGTGCGGATGGTGATTGCGAAGTCGGCGTTGCCGTTCAGGGAGAAATACCCGACCGCGCCGGCGTACGGCCCGCGGCTTGTTGCCTCGAGCTCGTCGATTATTTCCATCGACCGGATTTTCGGCGCGCCGGACACCGTGCCCGCGGGAAACAGCGAAGAAAGCGCGTCAACAGCGGAAAGGCCGGGCCGCAGCCTGCCAGTGACTTTCGAGACTATGTGCTGGACGTGCGAGAATTTCTTTACCGAAAAGTACTCGGGCACCTTGACCGAGCCGAATTCCGCGATTTTGCCGACGTCGTTTCTTGCAAGGTCGACGAGCATCAAGTGTTCGGCGCGCTCCTTCTCGTCGGCCAGCAGTTCTTTTTCCAGCCGGCGGTCCTCGGCCGCGCCTGCTCCCCTCGACCGCGTGCCGGCAATCGGGAAAGTCTCCACCGTGCCTTGTTCGACGCGCACCAGCATTTCGGGCGACGAGCCGACGATTTCCCGCTCGCCGAACTTGAGGAAATACATGTACGGCGACGGGTTGAGCCTGCGCAGCTGTTCGTAGAAGGACAGGCGCGAGCCGCGCGTGTCGTACTCGAACCGGTTGGAAAGCACAGTCTGGAACGACTCGCCTGCGGCAATCCTCTCCTTTGCCAAGAGCACTTTTTCCTCGTACTGTTTTTGGGAGAAGAGCTGGCGCGTCTTCTTGAACGAGAACGGCCGGGGCGAGGCGCTGCTTTGGGAGTACTCCGCGCGGCGCAGCATCTGCCGTACGAGTTCGAGGCGGGACTTTCCGAGGTGGACGTAGGAAATCTTCTTGTCGAGCCTGTCGAAGACCACGCCGTCGAGGAACAGGCCGTACTCGGCGTCGGGAAAAAGCGACGAGTTGGCCGTGGGCTGGATGGGCAGGAAGTATTTGGCGCAGTCGTACGACGCGTAGCCCACGAAGCCGCCGACGAACCCGGCGCGGCGGTTCTTGACGAGCGAAAGAGAGGAAAATTCCCGGAACGGCTGCTTGGATTCGATTTCCTGGGTTGATTCGCCGTGCTCTTGGACGGAAAAGACATTGTTTTTCAGCGAGAGCGTCGCCGCGGGGTCGAAGGAAACGAGCGAGAAGCGCGCGAGCTGCGAGTCAGTCTCCATGGACTCAAGCAGGACCGCGGAGTCGAAGGAAGAGTGAACCTCCTCGAAGAGCGAAAGTGCGGACGCGGACGTCTTGAGGGGAACCGAACGGTACTTCAGTTCAGAAAGGGAACGCAGGCCAAAGACAACCGCCTTTTTTCACGCAAATCACCAATTCGATTGAAGAACTTTTTTGTGCATTAAAGTATATAAATGTTTGGCAGAGAAGATAGCAATATATATCACACTAGGGCACATTTTTGTGCAATTGAGGTTTTGTTTGGCTTGGGAGGCGGAATGGGTTATGTGGAAACGGGTGGAGCGGGATTTTGCCGAGTTTCCGGCGCGAAAGGCGGTTGCGCGGAAAATGATCGAGCTGGGCCTGCGAATCGGCGCTGGCGGGAAAATAATGTGCGGGGACGTGGAAGTCAAGGAAAACAGCCTGGCAAAGGCTGCTGGAGTGGACCGGCGCGCGGTGAATTCCACTGTCGAGGGCATTTTGAAGGACGAAAAACTG
>CAYVQS010000046.1:0-3355 GCA_964453195.1 Microcaldota archaeon
CCCAAACGAATCGGAAGTCGGAGGCTTCGGCACCGGCATTATCAACGGACTTGCACACTGCTACGAGCTGAAAAGCCGTGGAAAACTCGCATTCGCAAGGCTCGTCTGGGAAAAAAAGCGCCTTGAAGGCAAATGACAAGGGCGCGGCCCCGATACGGGCATCTGCTTGACAAGAAATAACCCCGTGGTTTTACCCGAGGGCGCGCGCTAGTTTTCGAGTTTGGCGCCAACCCGCGCAAATTCCACCGGAACAAAAGAGTATTTTTCCCTCTTCAGCGCGGCGCATACTTTTTTCGCGTCCTTTTCCAGGCACAGGACTATTGCCGCGCCGCCGTTGCCGCCCGCGCCAATAAGCTTCCCGCCAAGCGCGCCCGCCTTTTTGGAAACGGACAAAACTTTTTCAATGGACGCTGACGAAACGCCGGCGGCCTTCAGCATTTGGTGGTTTTCGTCCAAAAGCGCGCCCAACAAAACAGGGTCCCCGGATTTTTGCAGCTGGGACTGGATCTTGGAAACAATTTTGTTAAAAGGCGCTACGACGCTGCCGCGCTCCTTTTGGGAAAGATCCCCCGGCTTTTTGACGCTGCCGTCTTTGTTGACGAAGCCATAGTGCCTGCCGAAGGCGTTGACCAAGTCGCCGGTGTTGGCGATTTTGCCGGACTTGTAGGAATTTACGAGCAAAAGAACAGATCCTTTCGGCAGTTCGAGGCGGACGTCTTCGAAAACCGGAACACTGGTGCCGTCGCGAAGGAACTTTTTGTGGAATTTCTGCGCACAATCCGACAAGACCGCGTTTGCGTCGACGCCGGAGGGCTTGCCGCCGTGGGCGACCTCCTCCATTTTCTGCACGCAGTCGAAAAGCTTTCTCTTGTTCGGCTTCTTGCCGAAAATTTTGTAAAGGCACAACGCAATTGCGGCTGCAATGGACGCCGAGTTGCCCGTTCCTTTGGGCGCTCCGCCCCAAACCTCTTTGATTTGAACGCACTTGTCCAGCCCTACTTTTTCGGATTCCAAAAAGTGCCTGACAAGCCCGGCCTTGGCGGCCAAAAGCGCAGGGCCTTGGAAAGTGCCGTCGGCATAGACCTTGCCGGAAGCCCATTTGCCCGAAAACCGCACGCAGGGCCGTTTACCGCACGAACCGGAAAAGGAGGCCTCCGCCTTGTTGCGCAGGGAAATCGGGGCGGCTATCGAGTTCCCGCCCCAGACCACCGAATGCTCGCCAGTAACGATGACCTTGTTCGGCGCCGATGCGACGACTTTGCTTGCCATTTCAATAAGCGTTAAAAGCCGGGAAATTTAAACTGTTTTCTTGAGAAAAATGGCAATGTCCCTTCGCGAAGCGGTTTTCAAGGAAGTTGCAGGAACCTCCGGCGTGCCTTTGGGAAAAGGCAGCCACCCTGCAGTAAACCGCATGCTGCGGCCATTTGAAGAGCTTGGCTATCCGCTTGCGAACGTAGGCGACAAGTCGCGCGTGCAAAAACAGGCAAACTGGACGCCCGACGAAAAGGTGGCGCGGCTTCTTTTGGAAAAATCCGACGAAGTCATATTGGCCGCCAGGCGCGCGCGCCTTGACGCGCGGAAAAACGGCGCCGACGAATTCGCATATTTGCAGGAATTGAAGAGGCACGTCGCCGACGCCTTGGAATTCCGTGCTGTTCGGGCATATCAGGAAGAATGGGAAAGCCAGACTCCGGAGAGGATAAAAGAAGTCGTAAGCGCCGCAGTGGGCTTCCCAAAACAGGCCAACGACTTGAACGCAGAAAAAGTTGCCTTTGAAATAAGACGGCGGCTTCCGACCCGGGGAATTGTCTCTGTTTTCGACGCCGGAACCGGAGGCGGCGGGACGATACTTCCAATAGCAACCAAACTGTCTGAAAAGGAGCGCAAACAGGTCGTATTTCATTTGATGGACGTCATGCCAAACGGATTGGAGCATACTAAGAATCGGCTTTTGGAAATGGGCGTGCCGGAACAGAACATAAGGACAATCCAGGCAAACTTCTACGACCTGGGCTTTGTCGGCACAGTAAAGCAACGGCCGCCGGGCTACGGGGGAAATATAGGTGCGCTTGAGGCGCTCAGAGGCAAGATAGACGTTTTCACAGGCGGCGCCAGCATCCACCATTTGCGCGACACCACGCCATTCTTCCAAGGCGCGTACAACCTGCTTGCGCCAAAAGGCGTGCTGCACTTTTGGGACTGGGGCCACTATGCAAGGACAGGTCGGGAAATAGAGTTGGACTCGAAACAGATGCAGCAGAGGATTCCGGTAACTGCAGGAAAATCGCCTACTCGTCGCGACACTGTGCATGCGATGGAAGGCACCTGGCTAAACCTGTTCAAGGCGGGAGACAAGGCAAAAAGAAGGCTGAAGCAAACCCTTGAAAAAGGAGGGAACTTCAACTTCATACAGTTCCTGATAGAACACAGGAACGGGCTTGCGCCAACCAGCCAGATTCGGCAGCTGAGACAGAAGGGCGCAGTGCCGCTTTGCATGGAAGGCCACGAGCCCCTGCCGGAGCGAAGGCAGGCGGTTGAAAATGCAGGCTTCAGAGTCTTGGAAGCGCACATGCCGCTTTACGACGAGCAGCACCCGCGCGAAAACGGCAGCCTGCTTTACTTCATAAAAGCTCAAAAGTGAAAAAAATGCCAGCAAAAAGAACCCTTGAAAGCGAAGTATTGCGCGGCGTGCGCGCCGGGATAAAAGAAGCCGAGTACGAGGCAACGCCCCGGCTTGAGCGCGCGGTTGCAAACATAAAGCGCCTTGCCAAAAGGCATTACTCCTCCCAGGAAACAAAGGGTCTGCTTAGCAAGGTCCATGACTGGAGCCATGTCGCGGGAGTCGCAAGCCACGCAAAGATTTTTGCCGAGGAAATGGCAAGGGCGCAGGGGCGCTCCCCAGATGATATTAGGAGAATCGGCCTTTTGGCCGAGGCGACCGGCTACGCCCATGACTTGGTGCGCACACACACGGAAACGCAGCCCCACGGCCCGCTTGGCTCGGAAAAAGTCAGACAGCTGTTCAAAAGGCATTTCGAAGCAGCCGCGACACCAAGAGAACGGAGCGGACAGGCGCTTGCGGCGTTCACCATGGACGAAATAATGGGAATTTCAAGAGTCACAGCAATGCACGAAGCAACGTTTGGAGAAGACCTCGAACAAAAAGCGCATCGCGTTAATCTAACTCCCCAGCAGAAACTAGTCGCCCAGGCAATAGTCCTTGGGGATAAAGTTGCCGAAGCCTCGGGATTCCGCGTGCTTGAGCGCAGGTCCTACTTCGTAGGAAAAGAGCGGTTCAAAAAAGACCTGGCTTTCCTGAAGGAAGAGTACGGAGAAGACGCGCCCCTTTACGCGG
>CAYVQS010000046.1:3365-8986 GCA_964453195.1 Microcaldota archaeon
AAAACGCGCTTGCAAACTATCCGGACTGGGTGCGGCCAATCGCGCGGCCCCTGCACCAGGTACAGGAAGAATTCTACTATGGCCTGTTAAAGCGCCTTGGAATGGACGAGAAGCAACTGCTTGCCGAAATGAAAAGGATAAACTACCCGGAAACGCTCAAAAGCGAGGAAGAAATAACCAGAAACATCCCAGCAAACACGGCTACCCTCCTTCAGAAAACGCCCTCTCAAACCGCCTCTGCGGCAGAGGAACTCGTAAGCCACTTCGTGGCAAGCGCGTCCCCGGCCGAAGCAATACGTACGATGAGGCCAAGCGCAGGAAAGGCGACCGAATGGCTCGAGGGCATAAAAGGCTACCGCGACCCCGACTCAGAATATGAAACTAGGCTTCGCACGGCCATCAGGAAGAATCTTTAGGCTTGACGCCGCTCTAATTTTCAGGGAACGCGATGCTGAAAACCAAAAAAGCTAGGCACTACCCGATTTCCCCGAAGGCCCGCGCGCTTCTGGCCTACATGGAAAAGTACTACGCCAGCCGCGCGGCGAAAAATTTGCAGTCCAAGACGCACGGATGGGACCACATTTTGCCCGTGGCAAAGCTGTGCGTAGTCCTAATAAAAGATACCGGTGGAAGCAAGGAAGAACAGGAACTTGGCTTCGTTGCGGGGCTGTTGCACGACGCTTGCAGGGTACCCGAATCAAAGGAAGGCGCGAAAATCGACAGGCACGAGTTGTGGGGCGCGCAATTCGCCCAGCGGCTGTTGCCGCAGTTTGGATATTCGCCACGGGAAATACAAATTGTCGCAGATGCTGTTGCCAGCCACTCTTTTTCCTCGACGCCACGGGGGAAAAAGAAAGTGGCGCCTTCGCGGGGCCTGGTGGCATGGGCGCTGAAGGCCGCCGACAAGAAGGAACAGTACGAACCCTGGATAATCTTTAGGCGCGGAGTATTCCTGGGCGAGTCGTTCAAAAAAACGCCGCCTTTCGAAAAAATACTCGCCTATTGGAAAAGCAGGATGCAAAACTGCGAAAAGTTCCTGCGCCAAATTGGCGGCAAGATGCTGGCAAAAAGCTTCCCAGAAACCATTGGAAAATTCGCGGTTTTGAAAGAATATTTCAGACGCTTAAGCGCGGAAAAAGAGGCGGAAGAAGCGCTCGAATTGGAAAAAGAATTCAAAATTATAGGTGCAATAGGAATCACCAGATATTGCATGGCAATCGGCCGCAGGCACGGAACAAAGGAAGCCGCACGCAAAGGCTACGGCAAAAAACTCACGGCCCTGCTCAAAAAAACAGGCAAAAAAAAGTACTCCGCCCGCCAGAAACGGGTTTTAAGGGATTCGCTCGTACTTACTAAAACGCTGTTGAAGGCAACGCCGATAGCTGGCTGAACAACGAGGTTTTTGCAATGATTTCGACTGTCGAGGCAACTCCGAATATCGCCGTAGTCAAGTATTGGGGCAAGCGCGACGAAAAACTGATTCTTCCGCAGGAAGGAAGCATTTCGGCCACGATGGACGAGACCCTGCGCACGCGCACTACCGTAGTGTTCGACGAGTCCTTCAAGCAAGACGAGGCCTGGCTCAACGGCAAAAAATTGGAGGACAGAGAGCTCGGCGAAATCTCGAGGATGCTCGACATAATCCGCCAGGCCGGAAAGACGAAAATGCGCGCGAAAATGGCCTCCTTGAACTGCTTTCCGACAGCCGCAGGATTCGCCTCAAGCGCCTCCGGAATGGCGGCCCTGGCCTGCGCGGGAACCGCCGCACTCGGCTTGAAGCTCACGGCAAGAGAGTTATCAATCATTGCGCGGCAGGGAAGCGGCTCCGCCTGCCGCTCGGTGCTGGGCGGATGGGTGGAGTGGAAACGTGGCGCCAAGACCGACGGCTCCGACTCGTATGCCGAGCAAATCGCGGACGAAAACCACTGGCCGGAAATCCGCAACGTCATCGCAATTACTGAGAAGAAAAAGAAGAAAGTCTCCAGCCGCGCCGGAATGAAGCAGACGGTCGACACGAGCTCACTTTTCCAAAAAAGAATCGCCGACCTGCCCAAGGTGCTCGGCGCGATGAGAACCGCGATAAGAAAACGCGACTTGGAATCATTCCTTGGAATCACGATGAAGGAAAGCAGCAACATGCACGCCGTGATGCTGGACACCTGGCCGCCAATCCTCTACCTTAACGACATTTCTAGGGAAATAATATACGCAGTCCAAGACTACAACGCAGCCAAGGGAACGCTTGAGGCAGGATACACTTTCGACGCCGGCCCCAACGCTCACGTTTACACGACTGAAAAATCGGTTCCTGAAGTGAAAAGCCTGCTTTCTGAAATCGAGGGCGTGGAAAAAGTAATGGTGTGCAAAGTCGGAAGCGGACCCAAACAATTGAAAGACGAGAAAGACGGCCTCATCGGCAAAAATGGAGAAGTCAAGCCGCACAAGTATGACGAAGCAAGCGGAAAAATAGTCATTGGCTGAACTTACGCTTTAGGAGGGGTTTGAAAAATGAAAGCTGTTTGCTCGGCGCCGGGAAAAATTCTTTGGTTGGGTGGATATTCCATCCTGGAACGTCCGAACGTCGGCTTTGTCACCGGAGTAGACAAACGCGTGTTTGTCCAGGCAACGGAAGTCGAAACTGGATTCTGCAACTTCAAAATCCCTCAGTTTTCCGTCGACCTAGCGGGAAAGTGGGAAAATGGCAAAATAGTCTTTGCCGGAACGCCGTCGGAACAAGAACTCTCGTCTGTTAAATTCGTCAAAATTGCTGCAGACGTCTGCCGCGCCTATTTCGTCTCGCTCGGCATCCACTTCAAAGGAATCGAACTTTACTCGATTTCCGACCCCGCTTTTGGCTCGGGAGGCTCGAAGTCGGGCCTGGGAAGCTCAGCCGCGGCAACCACCGCCGCAGTTGCGGCGATTTTCGAGCTGCACGGCAAGCCCGTCAAGGACAATTTGCAGGAAATCCACAAGGCCGCGCAAATCACGCACTCGCTTGCGCAGGGAAAAATTGCGTCCGGATTCGACGTCGCTGCATCTTGCTTCGGGGGATGCAAATACGTCAGATACTCGAAAGAGCTGATTCCAATGACTGCTTCTGAGCAGGAAATCGCCAACGCGGTTTCCGTGAAGTGGGACTACGAAGCGGAAAGAATCGAGCTGCCCCGCGGATTCCTAGTGCAAATCGCCAGCTTCGCCGGCGAATCCGCGTCGACAACCTCAATGGTCAAGGCTATCAACGCCTGGCGCGACGCAACACCCGAAAACAAGCAGGAATATGCACGACTGTTCAGAGAAGCCAACGACGCCAACGAAAAGGCAATAGGCGCGCTTGTGAGAATCAACCGGAAGAGCCACGAAAACCCGCGCGACTACATAGATTTGCTGAGCCACGTCGAACAAGACCCGGACTCGGACGGCCCGCTGAAAGAATTCAGGATTGCCTTCGAAAAAAGCCGCGAAATCCTCAAGGAACTCGGGACGAAAAGCGGCGCGGGAATCGAGCCCGATGAATACACAAAACTAATCAAGGCAAGCGAGGAAAACGGCGCCTTTGTCGCGCGGCTTCCGGGCGCGGGAGGAGGCGACGCAATCGCCGCAATCTGCCTGTCGTCAACCGGCAAGGAAAGGCTGGCGCAGTTCTGGAAAAGCTATTCCGAAAAAAAGCTCGAACACCTCGACGTGGGCGTATCGAACCAGGGCGTGCGGACGGAAAGGGAAATGCCGACGTTCACCTGCCTCGTGGCCAGGGGCTGATTTTAAATTGGCTCCGCGCATAACTGTCTAATGGCAACAAAGCCGAAGGCCGACAGGGAATTGATTGACTCGCGCAAGCTCGACCACATAAAAATCTGCCTGTCCAAGGACGTGTCGTTCAGGAAAAAGACCACGGGGCTCGAGCGGTTCGACTTCGTCCAGTCCGCGCTTCCTGAACTTGACTTTTCCGAAGTGGACTCCAAGGCCAAGTTCTTCGGCAAACAATTGCAGGCCCCGCTGATGATTACCGCCATTACCGGCGGGGTGCCGGCCGCGGGAAAAATCAACTTGGACCTGGCAATCGCGTGCCAGGAAGAAGGAATCGCAATGGGCGTGGGCTCCCAGCGACCGATGTTCGAAGACGCTTCCAAGGCATTCTACTACGAAGTGCGCGAGGCCGCGCCCGACATCTTCCTGGCTGGAAACGTGGGCGCGTTCCAGCTCAAAGAATACTCCCGCAGGAAGGAGCTCGAGAAAGTGATGGTAGGAGTCGAGAAAATCGGCGCCGACGCACTCTTTGTACATTTGAATCCTCTGCACGAACTAGTCCAGGCAGAAGGCGACGAGGCTTGGCGCGGCTGCCTCGAGGCAATCGCCGACCTGTGCTCGCAAGCCACGTTCCCGGTGTTCGCAAAGGAAGTCGGGTGCGGAGTCTCCGGCCCCGTAGCCAAGCAATTGGTGGACGCAGGAGTCAAGGCAGTCGACGTTGCCGGCGCCGGCGGAACCTCGTGGTCGGCGATAGAGTACTGCAGAAGCGGCGCAAAAGACACGCCGTTTTGGGACTGGGGAATCCCCACTGCCGAAGCGCTGGAAGAATGCGTCAAGGCCGTGGACGTGCCGATAATCGCAAGCGGGGGAATCCGGTCGGGCCTTGATGCCGCCAAATGCATCAGGCTTGGAGCTACTTTGTCGGGCGCGGCGCTGCCGTTCTTGCAGGCCCAGGCAAAGAATGGTACCGAAGGCTGCCGCCAGCTCATCGCCGCGTGGAAACACGAGCTCAAAACCGCGATGTTTTTGACCGGCTCCAACAACCTGGAAAAATTCAAGACCGCGAGAATGGTGGAACGCCCCTGATTTTGTGGTAAAAATGAGCCTCGAAAAAACCGTGCGCAAGCACGTATTGAAGAACGCGTACGACTACGGCAAGGCCCAGCCCGGCGGAATAGTGGGAAAGGTCATTGCCGAGTTTCCCGACGCCAAGAAGGACATGAAGGCCACGATGAGCGTAATCGCCAAGGCGTGCGCCGAAGTCAACAATATGGCCAAGCCCGAGATTGAGAAAGAGATGCAGGCTTTCACTTACTTGGAAAAGGCGCCCGAGGAAGAAAAGAAGATTCTCTTGCCTGATGCTGTTGAAGGCAAGACAGTCACCCGGTTTCCTCCCGAACCTAATGGGTATTCGCACATCGGCCACGCCAAGGCCGCGTTCCTCAACCTCGAAGGCGCGAAGAACGCCGGCGGCAAGTGCCTGCTGAGGTGGGACGACACCAACCCCGAAAAGGAGCAGCAGGAGTTCGTCGACGCAATCCGAACGGGCCTGGAATGGCTTGGAATCAAGTTCGACGGGGAAAGCTACGTTTCTGACGACGTTCCAAAGCTCTACGCCTACTGCGGACAGATGCTGAAAAACGGCGACGCCTATGCGTGCACGTGCAGCCAGGAAGAAATGGCCAAGAATCGCGAGGAAAAGAAGGAATGCGGCTGCAGGAAAAGAAGCCACTCTGAAAACGAAAAAGTGTGGAAGGGCATGTTGGACGGGGCGGTAAAACGCGGCGAAGCCACCGTCAGGCTCAAGGCGGACATGGCGTGCATCAACACCGTGATGCGCGACCCGGTCCTGTTCCGCATAATCGCGGCCACGCACT
>CAYVQS010000047.1:0-8842 GCA_964453195.1 Microcaldota archaeon
CGTGATTACCACGCCGACGTCGAGCAGTTTCTTGCAGAACTCGGAGCTGCTTCCCTCGATGGGCAGCCAAAAATAGAAAGTTGCCTTCGGCTTTTCCGCGTCAAAACCCAGTTTTTTCAGGCCGTCGCACAGCAGGTCGCGCCGCCTCTCGTACTCCTTCATGTTCTCCCGCACTTCACTCGGCGGGGTCTTTCCCTCGTAAGATTCGAGTGCCGCGACAGCGGCCGCCTGCAGATACATCGGCGTGCCCGAGTCAATCTGGCTTTTCACCTTCTTCAAACCCGACACTATCTTCTCGTTCCCCACGACGAAGCCGATACGGTCGCCCGTCATGTTGAACGTCTTGGAAAACGAATGGAACTCGGCAACGTTGTCCCCGAATTCAAGCGCCGACGGCGCCTTGTAGTCGTCGAAAGTGAATTCAGAGTAGGCGTTGTCGTAGCAATAAACCAGCCCTTCCTTGTCCGCGAATTCCTGCGCCTGTTTCATGAAGCCCGCTTCGGCAACCGCGCCTGTAGGGTTGTTGGGGTAATTGAGGTAGAACATCTTCGCCCTGCTTCCCGCAAAAGCCTCCAGTTCGGGCAGGAACCCGTTTTCTCTCTTGAGCGGCATCTTGACTGGCTCTCCGTCGCAGAACACCGTCGCGCCCTGGGCATAGACTGGATAGGCCGGGTCCGGGCACAACACCTTGTCGCCGGGGTTTACAAACGCCCGCGCGATGTTGGCAATCGCCTCCTTCGAGCCCGAACAGCAGCACACCTGCGTCGCCGGGTCGACGTCTACGCCGAAGCGCGATTTCATCCACGCGGCCACGGCCTCGCGGTAAAAGCCTTCGCCCTCGCTTGACGGGTATTTGTGCCATTCGTCCTTCCTTTCCTCTTCGGCAATGGCGTCGACGACGAACTTGGGCGTAGGCAGGTCGGGGTCGCCTATGCCGAGTGCAATCAGGTCCACGCCTTCCTTCTTCTTCTGTGCCTTGAGCTTCTCGATTTCCGCAAACAAGTACGGAGGAAGCCGCTGGACGCGATTTGCATAGTCCATGTAAGCCAACCTCTTTCAGATTTCCATTACGCCGTCGAAAACCCATTCTGTCGGCCCGTCCATCTCCACTTTAGACAAGCCAGCGTCCACTCGTATCTTCAAGTCCCCGCCGTCCAGGTGCACCGTCACCCATTTGCCGGCAGCGAATTTTCCAAGCAGGACGCCCGCGACCACGGTGGCGCACGTGCCGGTGCCGCACGCCGCGGTGATGCCCGCGCCGCGCTCCCACACAGTCATCCTCGCCTCGGTAGGCGGCAACGCCTTGACGAACTCGACGTTCGTCCTCCTAGGAAATAGCCCGTGGCGCTCTATCAGCGGCCCGAACTTGGAGACGAATTCGTGCGACAGCATTCTTTCGTCGTTGGTGAAGACCACGGCGTGGGGGTTGCCCATCGAAACCCCGGTGAAGTCGAAGTTGGCGCCGCGCACGGCAATGGTTTCCTCCAGGCAGTTCCTTCCCTTTCCTGCGACAGGGATTTTTGCCCTCTCAAGCACAGGCGCGCCCATGTCGACTGCAACGGATTTTACTTTTCCGCCGGCGCCCACGCGCAATTCCAGTTTTTTGGTTCCCCCCAGCGTCTCGACCGTCAGCTCTTTTTTCCTCGTCAGCTTTTTGTCGTAGACGAATTTTCCGAAGCACCGTATGCCGTTGCCGCACATTTCGGCCTCCGAACCGTCGGGGTTGAACATCCGCATCCTGAAATCCGCTTTTCCGCTTTTCAGGACGAATAGGATTCCGTCCGACCCCACGCCGAAGCTTCGCCTGCAGATTCTTGCGATGGCCTTGGGTCTTTTAGCCAGCCCCGTGGGCTTCTTCGTCTCGTCCACTACGACGTAGTCGTTGCCCAGGCCGTGCATTTTCGAGAACTTGAGCAGCATAGTCATTCCTCCAGGTAGGTGAGTTCGCCGAAGCTCTGCCTGCGCGCGATGAGCCTTTTGCGGCTTCCGTCCACCATCACCATTGCGGGCCGCGGCCGCGAATTGTATTCCGAGCCCATGGAATAGCCGTACGCGCCGGTGTTCAGCACCGCGACCAGGTCGCCCTTTTTCATTTCGGGCAGAATCCTGTCGGTTGCGATGCGGTCGCCGGTCTCGCAAATCAGTCCCGTGACCGTGTATTTTTTCCTGCCGGGTTTTCCCGCCTTGCCGTCTACGAGCACGTGGTGGTATGACCCGTACATTGCGTGGCGCACGAGGTCGTTCATCGAAATCGTGGTCCGTGCATAGTTCTTGCCGTCCATCTGCTTGGCGGACCGCACCTGCCCCAGCATGATTTCGGCGTCGCACACCAGAAACCTGCCGGGCTCGACCATCATTTTCGGGTTTCCCAAGTCGTGCTGCTTCACTTTCCTGGAAAAAAGCGCGCAAAGCTTGGCGAAATGATTCTCCAAGTCCAAGGCGCTTTGTTCGGGCCGGTACGGCACCCCGAGTCCGCCCCCGAAGTCGATGAATTCGAACTGGATGCCAGTCTTCCTGCGCATCCTGCCTGCCATGTCCAGCACTATCGCAGCCGCCTTGAGGAACTCCTTGCTTTCCAAGACGCCGCTTCCGACGTGGACGTGTGCGCCGAACTTTTCCACTCCCGCCCTTTTCGCCCTGGCATAGGCCTCGACAATCTGCGTCTGCCAGATACCGAACTGGCAGGTCGAGCCGCCGGTGATTGTGTGGCTGTGGTGGCCGGCGCCGAAGTTCCCGTTGAGCCTGAACGAAAGCGCGCCCGGCACCCTGCCAGTAGCGATTATCTCGTCCAGGTCGTCAAGCGAGTCCCCGTTGAGCATTATTTTCTTCTTCAAAAGCTCGTCAAGCTCTCTTGCAGATGCCCACGACCCCGTGAACATTATCCTTCCCGGCGCAAAGTCCGCGTGCACAGCCCTGAAAACTTCGCCGTAGGACACGGCGTCGATGAACGCGCCCTCCTTAAGAAGCACTTTGAGGATTGAAGAGTTCGAATTCGCCTTCATTGCATACAGGATGTTGAACGGCACGTCCTGCCTTTCAAGCGCGTGCCTTAACGCGCGGAAATTCCTCCTTATGCCTTCGGCGTTGACCACGTGCAGCGGCGTGCCGTACTCCTTTGCAAGAGAGGCAAGCGAATGGCCCGCCATAAACAGCCTGCCGTCTTTGTTTTCCAGGCCCGCGCTCGTATTGAAAAAGTCGACCATTTCATTGCCTCAAATCAGCTTCCTGGCCTTGAGCAGTTCCGCGTGCAGCACGCCGTTCCCGGCGGCCCCGCGCAGCGTGTTGTGCCCCAAACACAGGAACTTAATTCTCCCGGCAGAGTCCTTGCGGACTCTGCCTACGACTACGGTCATTCCGTTTTCCTCGTCGCGGTCGAGCCTGGGCTGCGGCCGGTTCTCCTCTTTCCGCACGCGGATGACGCGCTTGGGCGCAGAGTGCAGCTTCAGCTTCTGGGGCTCGCCAGAGAAATTTTCCATAGCGTCCATCACTTGTTGCTCGTCCGCGTTTTTGCCGAGAGTGACGAACAGGCACTCCAAGTGCCCTTCGCTGACGTTGACGCGGTTGCACTGGGCCGAAACCTCTACGGGGTATTCTGCGATTCCGCCTTTGCCGAAGCTGCCAAGTATTTTCCGGGCCTCGGTCTCCATCTTGTCCTCTTCGCCTCCGATGAACGGGATGACGTTGTCCACGATGTCCAGCGACGGCACTCCTGGGTGGCCGGCGCCGGAAAGCGCCTGCATCGTCACTACCTGCACCGTCTTGAGTCCGAACGAGTCGGCCAGGGGCTTGAGGCTGATTGCCATCTGCGTGGTCGAACAGTTGGGGTCAGTAGAAATGAATCCCTCCCAGTTCCGATTCTTCCTCTGCCGTTCTATCAGCCCGAGGTGTTCGGGGTTGACTTCGGGAATGATCAGGGGGACGTCCTTTTCCATGCGGTGGGCGCTGGCCTTGCTCACCACTGCCCATTTTTTCGCGAACTCTTCCTCGGTCTTTCCCGCCAGGTCCCCGGGCAGGCACGAGAAGCATACGTCGACGTCGCCGACGGCCTTGGAGACTTCGGCAGGATTGCACAACAGCACCTTTTCGTCGGCGGCCCAGTCGGGCATGTCGTTTTCAATCACCCAGCGCGACGCCTCTGAGAATTTCTTGCCGGCCGAGCGCTCGCTCGCGCAAAGCGCCGCTACCTCGAAATCCGGGTGGTCTGACAGCAAGTCCACGAACCTCTGGCCCACCATTCCCGTCGCGCCCAGAACAACCGCTTTTTTCTTCGACATTTTTCTCAACCTTTTTTTGCAATATTTGCGACAACGCAACCGTGATTGATGCCCTCGTGCCCGTGTCGGCTTTTCCCGGGCTCGCGGATTGCCCGGCGTCAGCCTTTTTTCTTGAGTTCCTCGTGGATTGCCGCTACCGCCTTTTCCACGTCCTTTTCCGGCACGACGAGCGAGAGGCTGATGTCGGACGCGCCCTGTGAAATCATTTCCGCCTCGACGCCCTCCTTCGCAATCCTCGCGAACGTTCGGGCGGCGACGTCGCTCGTCTTGTGCTTGAGCTGGTCGCCGACGACTCCTATCATCGCCATGTTCCTCATTACCGCAATCGACTCGTTTCCGCCGTTTTTCAGCGCGGCGACCGCCCGCTCGGCGTCCTTCGAGTCCACGGTGAACGAAATGCTGACCTGCGTGGTGGAAATCGCGTCCACGCTGACGTTTTCGGCCGCGACCTTGGAAAACAGCGTGGCGGCCCCGCCGGTCTGCTCGGCCAGCCCCGCGTCCTCGAAATTGACGACTGCAATGCCGCGTTTTATCGCGATTGACGCCGCCATCCGGTTGCCGCGCTTTTTCAGGTCGATGGACTCGCGTATCTTCGTGCCCTCGGCCTGGGGCGCCAGCACGCTCTTGATTTCTATCTCGACTCCGGTGCCCGAAAGCGGCTCCAGCGTCCTTGGGTGAAGGATTTTCGCCCCGAACAGCCCAAGCTCCTTGGCCTCCTGGAACGAGACTTCCTCCAGGAGTTGTGCGCCGTGCACCGCCTTGGGGTCGGCAGTCATGAAGCCCTCGACGTCCTTCCAGATTTCAAGCCTGTCCGCGTCCATCGCCGCCGCAATCGCACCCGCGGAATAGTCGCTTCCGCCCCGGCCGAAAGTCGTGACCTTGCCGCACTCATCCCTGCCGAAGAACCCGGTGAGCACGACGACCTTTCCCGCCTTGAGCAAATGGCCAAGGCCCTTGAGGTTGTGCCTGGTCTCCTTCAACAGGCACCGGCTTGCGCCGATGCGGCCGTCGGTGATTATTCCCGCCTCGTCCGCCATCACGGCCTGCGCGTCTATTCCGCAGCGCCTCAAGTGCTCGGCCAGCAAGACGGCACAGCAGCGCTCGCCGAAGCTAGAAACCACTTCGCGCACCTGCGGCGTGACTTCGCCAGTATAGTTTATGCCGTAAAGAAGCCGGCGCAGCCTGACCAGCTTTTCGTCAAGCTCCGGACAGGAATAGTCGAAGGAATGCGCCTTCCTCAGGCGCTCCATGGCGGCGATTACCTTTTCCTCGCCCTCGAGGCTCTCGTCGCACGCCCGAAGCAGCAAATCAGTGACGCCGTTGACCGCCGACACCACGAGCACGTTCTCCCGACTGGAAAGCGACTTGACTATGTCCGCCACGCGGTCGAACGACTTCTGGTCGCGAAGCACGCCGCCGCCGAATTTCATTACCGCCTTCATTTCCATCACTCGAAAATTGCCAAGTCTAAACTTATAATCTCAACAAAGCCGCCCAAAGGTTCAGAGCCCGAGCACTTCTTCCATCGAGTGCATTCCGCCGTCTTTTTTTCCGGCAATCCACTTTATCGCCAGCACGCATCCTGCGGCAAAGCACGCGCGCGACTGCGCACAGTGGCTAAGCTCGATCTTCTCGTTGTTCGCGGCGAACAGCACGGTGTGCTCGCCGACGATGTTGCCCCCGCGGATGGCGTGCACGCCTATCTCGCCCTTCCGCCGCGGGAACTTGCCGTTGCCCCTGCCGAAAGTGTAGTCCGCTTCGCTTGCCCCCACCGCGCCGGCCACCGCCGCCAGCGCCTTGAGCGCGGTGCCGCTTGGGGAGTCCTTCTTCTCGTTGTGGTGCGCCTCGATTATCTCGACGTCGTATCCTTTCAGCCGCGCCGCCATTTCGCCGGCCACCTTGCAGAACACGTTCACGCCCACGGAAAAGTTGGGCGCAATCATTCCCGCGGTCCCCGCCTTCGAAACCGCGTCCGCGATTGCCTTTTTCTGCTCCGCGGAAAATCCCGTGGTCCCGACCACGACCTGCTTTCCCGCGGCCGCCATTTTCGGGACCGTGGCCGCAGCCGCCTCGGCGACCGTGAAGTCCACGCAGACGTCGGCGCCGGCCAGCGCCTGTTCAAGCTGGCCTGGGGAAAACGAAGGGACCCCGAACGAGGCGGCCTTCTTCGCGTCCTCGTCGATTACCGCGGCAAGTTCCAGTTCCGGGTCGGCGAGAACCGCCCGGGCCACCTCGCCGCCCATTTTTCCCGCCCCGCACAACGCCACTTTTGTCATCGTCCAATCATCCCTCTCGAATCTTCCAATTTCCTCTCAGTAGTGCATCGTCCAGTACTTGTCGTTTCCCAGCCTGTCGCCCGCGTCGACGCCGAAGAATTCCTCGATGGGCGCGAAAAGCCCCGGCGACTTTTGGTAGGACTCGGACAGCGCCTGCCTAAGCGCGGCAACGCCGTTGGCCGACAGTTTGCCAAGCGGCCTCCTCATTTCGCCACTTATCATTCCCAGGCCGTCCATCGCCGTCTTCAGGCCCACGGGGTTCCTGAACCTCTGGCCGACGTCGAGCTGCTTTCCGCCGACCGACACCTTTTCCGTGGTCTTCACCGTGACTTTTCCGAAAACCGGCTTCAGCGACTCCTCTATCTTCCTCGCCTCGTCCGCCTTTCCCGCCCTGGCCGCGGCAACCATTTCCGAAACCGCTTTTGGGAAGACGTTGGACCACACCGACACCACGCCGGCCGCGCCGATTGCGCCGTCCAGCATCATTGACAGGGTCTTGTCGTCGTCGCCGCTCATTATCGTGAATTCCCCGCCCAGCAGCTGGCGCGTTTTCTTCATCCGCTCCAGGTCGCCGGTCGCCTCCTTGACCGCGACTATGTTGGGATGCTCTTCGCGCAGGGCCGCCAGGTCCTCGACCGAAAGCTCGCACCCGCTCCTGCCCGGAATGACGTACGGCATAAAGCTCATTTGGGGGTATTTGGAGGCAAGGAAGCCGTAGTACTCGTTTTTCATTTCCATCGAGGACGGGCCGTTGTAATAGCAGTCCACCAGCAGGCACGCGCTTGCGCCCAGCTCGGCCGCGTCGCGGGTGTAGGCGTCGCATTTAGCCACGTTGTTGCCCCCGCTTCCCGCCACCACCGCTTTTTCCCCGGCGCTTGCCATTGCCGTCTCCAGCATTCTCACGTACTCCTCGTGCGTGGTCGTAGGGCTTTCGCCCGTGGTGCCGTTTACTATGAGGCCGGCGATGCCGTTCTTCAAATTGAATTCGGCCAGCCTCTCGTATGATTCGTAATCCACAGTATCGGCTCCCGCCGAAAACGGGGTAGCCAGCGCAGTGTATGCTCCAGCGAATTTCATCAAAACCATTTTTCCTCACCGTCTTGAATTTCAAGGCTTCATCGGCGCTGCAGCCGCGCCTCGGCGTTTCCCAGTCTTGCCTCCTAGGTTTTCCCGATTATCGTGAACGACTCGGTCTCAAGCACTTCCCTCAGCCGCCTTATCTTCTCAAGCGCGGTGTTGACGTCCCTGCCGCTTTCGCCGCGGATCCTGCACACCACGTCGAACCTGCCCGTGACCTCGAAGACCTCCCGGACTCCCGGAAGCCCGGCCAAAAGCTTCGCCAGCTTCGGCGTGTGGGCGTGCGGGTCGCTCTTTATGCCGACCAGCACTTCCATTCCGGCGGCCTCATCCCCTACGACTACCGTGAACTTTTTTATCGCGCCGTCCTTGCGCAGCCTCTCCACGCGCTTGCGCACAGTTCCCTCGGCGACCCCAAGCCGCTTGCCTATCTGCAAAAACGGCGTCCGGGCGTCGTCGGAAAGCATCTGCACTATGGCGCGGTCAAGAACATCCATCAAACCCACCCTGAACGAGTTGCGAATATCTACGACTAGTGTACGAAAAAGAATAAAAAGCCGCCTAAAAAATACGAATTTCGTACTACTTTGCCTTTTTCTTGGCGTGGCCTTCCCTGCGGCTGACTAGCCGCTCTTTGGTCTCGCCATCGATTTCAAGCAGCTCGCGCGCGAGCTCGAGCCCGCCGACGATTTCGGGCATCACTATGAATTCTGCGCCGGCGCTGTGCAGCTTTCCTACGGCGCCTTCCTCGTACGCCCGCGTGCCCACAACTACTTCGGAGTTGAGCTCCTTGACCGTGAGCGTGAGAAAGACGTTGTCGGCGTCTGAGCCAAGCGCGGAAATGAGCACGCGGGCGCGGTCGAGCCCGGCCTCCTTGAGCTTTTCTTCGCTGAGGGCGTTGCCGGTAACAGCCGGCACGTCGCCCTCCCTAAGCGCGTCGGTGACGTTCTTGTCCAGGTCGATCACGACGTAGGGCTCGGCGTTTTCTTCCAGGGTCTGGGCCACGGCCTTCCCAAGCGAGCCGTACCCGCAGATTATGTAATGGTTCTTGAGGTTCTGTATTTTCTTTTTCATAGCGCGACCACCAAGTTCGCTCCGCAGGAACGTTTCCAGTAGGGAGGATATTATGAATATGAGTATCACGGCCCCGACCGCGCCGAGCAGGACGCGCAGCAGCTTGGTGGAGAAGTTGGGGAAGCTGCCGCAGTCGACGTA